>JBMZCU010000040.1:0-15247 GCA_049613705.1 Pseudomonadales bacterium
GCACCGGCGCTAAGCCCTAGCACCAAGCCCAAGAGCGGCAAGCTGCCGAGATCACCCGCGCCGATGTAAACCCCGCCGAGTGCTACTGCGATAGCGGCCGTCTTGACTGCGCTGAAGCGCTCGCGGCGCAATGCGATTGACAGCAGATAGATATACAGGGGGAAGAGGTAAAACAGTAGTGTGGTTAAACCAATAGAAATATAGCGCAGCGCTGAAAAATAGCAGACCGATGTCAGTGCCAACACTATGCCTAATAACAGCGGATTACGCGCACTCACACTGCTGCGGCTCGCTGCGCGACACAACCGATAGCCGTGCAGTAGCAGTACGGCAAAGCTAAAACGCAGCCAGAGCAGGGCCACTACACCAGTCCCATCGTCGTATGCAAAGGTGCCAAAAATGGGCTGAAAAGCAAAGCAGAAGGTCGCGGCCAAAATAAGCAGCGCCCCTTTTAGGTAAGTGATATTCACAGTGATTTTCACGGTTGAGGTGACGGTGCGCCACGCAGAGAGAAGTATCCGCAAAATCTAGCGGGCAAACACGCGCCTCGCCAGCGAAAAAGCCTCACGTGACGTGAGCTGGCCTCATGTGCTCGTCAGGCGCAGATCAACTGCTGGTAACGCCTGGGGGTGAGCGCGGTGCGCTTTTTAAAGTTGCGCTGAAAGTGACTCTGATCGGCGAATCCCAACTGCGCGGCGGTATCGGCGAGAGACTCCCCACGCTGCAACAGCGTGCGCGCGCGCAGGATGCGCTGATCGAGCTGATAGGCGTGGGGCGAGAGCCCGAAGTGCGCCTTAAAACTGCGCACTAAGTGGCAGCGGCTGAGCTGTGCCAACTCACTGAGTTCCTGCAAACTCAGGTTTTCATCCAACTGATCCATGATTTTTTGCTGCACTTGAAGTAGCCCTTGAGAGTACCCCCCACCCTGCTGTGCACCGGCGCCGAACAATCCGAGACAGCACTCGAGCAACAGCTCCTCAGCCTGCAGTGCGCTGTCACCGCGCAGTAAGCTGTGATAGAGACGATCGATGCGCACATAGTTGTCACGCCCTTCGAGATAGTGCTGCGAAAATGCACGATAGTCTTGGCTGCCAAGCCCAGACTCGCGCTGCAGCTCACCGAGCCAATGCGTGTCGATGAACAGCATACGGTAGGACCAATCGCCGTCTCTAGGATTGCACGAGTGCACATCACCCGGGTTGATCGTCACGCTGACACCCCGTCCGATGTGGTGTTTACGTTTGAGATTAACGTAGTCCGCCGCTCCCTGATCAATCACACCCAGCGAAAATTCGTCGTGGCTGTGTAAGCTATAGCAGCCGTTGGAGTGCCGTGCGCTGCGCAACTCGACAAAGGGCAGTAGGGTACTTTTTAGCAGAAAATCTTCGCCGTTACTCATCTCTCACCTACACTCACAGGGGTAGATACATTGTGGTGATAGACAGTGCCAACAACAAGCCCATCGTGCGATTAAACTGGCGCTGGCGTGCCTCTTCAGCTAGAAAACGCATCAGCGCGTGCCCCAACAGCGCCCACAACCCCACGCCGATAAAGCAAATCACCAGCGAGAGCGCACTGAAAATCGTGAGATAGAGTGCCACTTGATCGCTGCTGGTAACAAAGAGTGCCACCCCGGACATAGACACCAGCCAAGCTTTGGGGTTGAGGCTCTGACTCAACACTCCCTGCCACACCGAGGGGGCACGCTCTAGCAGTTGTTGACGCGTCTGGCCAACCTCAGCGGTGGCGATGCGATAACTCAGATGCAGCAGGAAGAGTGTACCCGCAAGCTGCAGCAGCCAGGTGAAGCGCTCGGAAAGTGCCGATAGCTGTGCCAGCGCCAGCCCCGCGATCAACACAATAGCACCGTATGAGAGCGAGGCCCCTGCCACGTGCGCCAAACTGGCGCGCAGGCCAAAATGCGCCGCCGTGCTAGTCGCAATAATATTTACCGGCCCCGGAGAGGCCGCCCCGATAAGCGCGAACAGCGCCATGGCCGTCACAATACTCAACATCTTTCTTCACTCAGCCGCCCACAGGCGTCCCTTCAATTGAGCCGCCAGCGGCAGCAAAATAGCCAACCCCAACCCCGCCAACAGCACGCTGCACAGCTTGTCGAAGTAATACCCCAGACGCAGCAGGCGAATCCGCACTTGGCGGCGCGTCAACACACTGACAACAACGCTATTCCACAGCAGCACGACCGCGCACATCCAAGCACCTAGCCCCCACTTGGCCAGCGGATCAACGGACTCGGTGCCGAGTAAAGTAAACAAGCTCAGATAGAAGAGTATGTTCTTCGGGTTGAGCAGTCCGCTAAGTAGCCCCGTGATAAAGAGCGTTGCGAAACGCTGTGGCAAAACCTCTGCCATACTCTCTTGAGGTGAGCCGTAATCCTCTGAGCCTGCCCGCAGCGCCCCCTGAGCTAAATAGAGTAAAAAGAGCCCTGCGAGCACTTTCAATACAACCATCAGCATCGGGGAAGCGCTGAACAAGCTGGCCACGCCGAACAGGCAGAGCACTATGTAAATCCCATTGGCCAAGGTGATGCCAAGCACTAACCCCATCAGTTGACGCCGCCCGCTGCGCAGCGAGTTTTTCAGCAGCAATAAAAAATCGGGGCCGGGACTTAAGAGCGCCAAAAAGTGCGCACCGGCCAGCGCAAGAAACAACATTTCAGTGTCCTCCAGCAATTTCGAGCGCTGAGCATAACCTGTGTTAACGCTTCAATTATTGAACGAAATTGCGCTGGCAAATACGGCATATGTTCAAGTGAACATTTATTAACTGTCCGAAATCGGACATACCCCTGCACAGGGAGCTTTTATAGAATTTTCCAAGAATTTTTTGGCCGACCCCAGGTGCATTGTCTGTACACAGGTCGCCTAAGCGGTAGAAATTTATGTCTTGGCCACTGCTCTCCCAGCCAGATGCCAAGAAAAAGCACTGCCTCTTCGTCGAGCTAGAGCCCTTCGTCACACCGGGAGCTCCAGCGCAGAGGCCGCTATTTCAGATCATCTGTGAATTAAAGCGCGCCTGTATTTACTATGACAGGGTCAATCTGTGCACCGATCTCTTCCACAGCAGCCCTGAGTTATTACAGGTACTGTTCGCAGTGGCCCCCCTCGTTCGCGCGGGAAATATCTGGCCACTCACAGCCCCCGGAGAATCTCCGGCGGGCTTTATCGAGCGCAAGCTGCGTGCCTACGCCGCAAAAAGCTACAGCTCTCAGGCGCAATTACACCGGTTGCACCACCACTGGATGCAGATCATCCCCGCATCCTCACCTGGCTCGCGCGCACAGCGCACCCTGCAACTGCAAGAGACTCTCCAAGCGATCGAAGCGGAATGCCTGCTCGCACCAGCACGCGCCAGAGACCTACTGCTACTGCGTTTGGCACACTATCGCCGAATAAACAGTTTCGATCGCCCAGAATTTATTGCTCTCATTCACTGGATGGGCCGCAGTTTAGGCCAGCCGATGTCGCAGTTGGCCACTCGCTGTGCCGCGCATTACGCACGCGGTGCCACCTTGCATCAAACAGGCACACACGCAGTGTACCCAGGGCACGTCGCCCAGCGCTATGCCGAGCACTGTGCGACATTCTCAGCACTGCTCAGTGCCAACGCGCACAACAGCCTGTTGCAGCATGCCCTGGCGCGCAACGATTGCGCTGAGCACGCGCTGCTGGCGCTACCTATCGAGGCCCTGGCTGAGCAACTTAACAGCGCTCAATTCAAACACTTTCGCCATCACTATAATGGCCCTCTAACAACCGCTACCGCCGCACGGCAGGTAACGCCGCCCCCATTAGCGCCCCTGGCGCCGCGGATCGCCAGCTTAGAGTACATCGCAGCGACCACCTCCCGCTGCCCCGCTCCGTCAACCCATCACGAGGCGGTTGAAATTGACTGCGAACGCCCGCTTCTCTACCTCGCAGCATCTACACAGGAGCACCCGATCGACATGCAGCAGCAACTGCTGCTCAACATGCTAATCAACTTCCCTCAGGGAGCACCTTTGCAGGCAGTGCTATCGGTGCTGGAGGTCTCGCGACACTTAGAGCAGCGCCAGCGTGCTAACATCATTGACTGCAGCCAGGCAAGCTACCTGGGCCGCACAATCGCGCATAAGCTGCGTCAGCAAGAACTGCGCAACTGCCTAGATGCCAAGATCATCGCCCCTTTCAATCGCCGCTTCAAAGCACAGCAGCTGCGCCTAACCGTGCGTGACAAGCACTTAATACTGCTGCGCGCAGAGCGCCCCTGCACCTTGTACTGTCGCGCCACCACGCCGCCTAAGGTAGCGTTGCAAGGCCAGCTTCGCCACTGTAAAACCTCTGCGCGCGCCAGCGCCGTGCTGCAAAATTTGCACCTTTTCGTCACGCCTATTCACAGTAAATTGCTGGCCGCTTGCCTAAATTTTCTCGACGTTCGCACTGTCTCACGCGCTATCAGCGAAGCCAATCGCGTGCTGCAACCTCTGCACTTCAAAGTGTGCAGCCCCTCCAGGCGCTACTATCTGCTGCGCCAGCAAGTGTGAAAGCGCTGTCAGGACATTAGGTAAGAAGCGCCTCGGCACAGCGCTGGATAAAGTTCTCGCCACCATCAACAACACGAGGTACGCACCGTGAATTCGCCTGAAATCGCACCGCTGCAACTTGCCAGCGAGCAGAGTCGACTGATGCAATCGCATCAATTTTTGAGTGTTCAGTACGCACAGACTTACCCCGGTATCACCCTCCAGCCGCCGGCCAGAGGTGACGAGAACACCATTACCATTGTCTCAATCACCGACAACGAGCTGGTCAATGGCACCGGCCGTGTGGTTATCGATTCAGGGGCACTGCCCGATGAGTTACTCTTTGGCAATGTGCCTGACAAGCTGCGACGCACCGGGAGAAAGCTCGCCGAAATCGGACGCTTTGCCATCGAAGATTCCCGATCGCCACTGGTCAAACAATTCTACCGTGCCTTTTGGCAAACCTGTCGCCGGCACCACGTCGATGACATTCTAATCATCGTTAAGCACAAGGACGTCAAATTTCACGAGAATATCATCGGCGCGAGCTTACTGATCGAAGATATCGGTCAGAGCTTTGGCAGTAGCTACACCTTCTCCGCCATGCTGTGGCCGGTCAACCAAACTAAAAGCCGTTTCTTTAACTGGTGTGGAGCACAAGTAATATGATTAATACCTATCAATCCCGAGTCTGGAACAATTACGCCCAGCTGCACAGCAGCGTCAGCACCAGTACACAGCTGGCGCTCTTCTACGATGCGATAAAACCGCTTTACGGCAGCGTCGTCGACTGCGGCTGTGGCAGCGCTAAAATCGCTCCTCTACTGGAGAGCATTGATGCCGTTACACACTACACCGGCCTTGACGCCTCTCCTTCTATGGTAGAAGTGGCAGGCAGCGTCATCGCGCGCTCCCAGCTCGCACAGGCACATATCGAACACACCCTGATCGAAGATCACCGAGGGCTTTACGACAGCGCTATTTCTATCCACAGCTACTACACCTGGCCAGAACCCATCAAAGTGTTGCGCGCCATCGCGGCCATGCTCCCGATAGGTGGCACGTTTGTGCTGGCGACCCCCAATCCACAGCTGGATATGACAGCACTGGTAAACGAGGCGCGCCGCGAGCTCATAGACCACCCGAATTTCGAAGAGTTTGTTCTTTTAAACCAGCAGCTTGCAAGTGAGTTTGAGGCAAATCTTGACACCTTAGATCAAGTTTTAAATAATGCCAGAGCAGCTGGTTTTGCGCTTGTGCGCGCAAGCCAAGAACACTATCGCGGAGGCGCCAATCTGCTCGAGTTCACACGCCGGGAATAACCCCTGGCCACTTGATGCAGGGAACCCTCGTATACACCTTTCATCGGCTAGAGCGCAGCTTCAGCCGATCGTGTACACAGGTGAGGCGGCCGCCTCTTTTAGCATCAGGTGACATATCCAACAACGCGAACAAGATGCCCTACAGCTCGGCCTCTATATCCAGGCCCTGTATGATGCCCAAAGCGTCGAACAAAAATTTGACGCCTGCGTTCAAGCGATAACTGCGCTGGGCTTTGACGGCCTCGCCTACAGCTATATTCCGCGCTTCCAGCTAGAAACCAAGAGCGAAAGCAGCCCTGTCTTTCTCGCCAGTGACAGCTATCCCAAGCACTTTCTAACCCAGTACAGTGAGCAGGACCTGGCCGCGTCTGACTTCACCATTAGAGAGATCAACAACGGTAACTTGGCACCGATAGACTGGTGGCACTACGCCGATGCGGCACAGCTCAAGCGCAGTGAGTTGCGTGTCATAGAGATCGCCCGCTACGACTACGGCATTATCAACGGCTACTCTATACCGACGATGTCTGATGAACGCGGCGTTGCCGGCGCCAGCTTAATCTCCTTCGACCGCACACCGAGCGGTGTCACCGAGTTAGCGCAGCGCATGCAACAGGCTGTGATGTACGTGAGCCAATTCCACCAGCAAGTCATACTCGCCAGTGACTTTGACCTGCGTTTTAAAATGCCGCTACTTGCACAGTTCACCCCGACTGAGCGGCTTATCATCGACCAGTTGCGCTGTGGTACCACTAGCAAAAAACTCACCAGCGCCACCCAGGCCTCTTCGCAAAAAGCCATCGCTAGGCTACTGCAAAAGATCTCCCCGAACGATCAGAGCCGGATCACTCGCGAGCGCTTTTTTTACCTGTTACACACCCTTTTCTGAGCGCGGGATAGCACATTTTTTGATCAGTCACAATGTCTGATATCAGACATTGCCATTCCCCCTGCAGCACTTGACAATAAGTGCTCACATTCTCACAGGGGCGGAAAATGGCTAGGGTCGTCGATTTCGAGCGCGCGCGATGCCGCAAGGTAAACAGCGAAATAACTAATGGATTACAAGAGATAGAACAGCTCAACGAGCAAATCCGTCAACTCTATTTCTGCATCCACTGTGAGATCGAGAAAATGAAAGCACACGCGCAGGCGCTCTCCGAACTGGAGGAACACCGCGATCATTGACCCGCTTTAAATCGGTATCTTCAATACACTCTCGCCCGGCACTTCGCATATCAGCGGTACAATCACACTGACCTTAGAGCCAACACGCTGGCTTTGCTCTCCTTTGTTACTCACACCAGGTTACACACACTTGTCTTTAACTTCTCTCTGCCCGAGCACTCTAGCTGAGTACTCTATCGGCATCTACATGAGCTAAACACATGCGTAACCAGTTACGTAATTTGTTTTGATATATTTTTATCCGCTGTTATGATGGCGCTTCACTCTGCGAGGAATCACTGTGGATCAAATGCAACAAATGGGCTGTCTTACCTTGGGCAGCAGACTCAAACGCCTTTCAGACGTCCTCTATCGCGACGTCGCAGAGATCTATCGCGCACGCGGCATAGATTTAAACCCGACGTATTACCCACTGTTTAACTTGCTGCACATGCGCGGCCCACTCTCGGTGACACAAGCCGCTGAGCTGTTATTTGTCAGCCACCCGGCAATCAGCAAAATAGCGCGCAGCATGATCGCCGATGAATTGATCTACAAAGCGCCCGATCCCAGTGATGAACGCCGCTCTTTCCTCGCCCTGGATAAAAAGAGCCTCGCCCTGCTGCAGCAGCTCGAGCCGGTGTGGCAGCACATGAAAAACTATTTAGACACGTTAATGGCCCAGCAACAGCATCCGCTGCTCGAGGCACTCAACGAGTTCGAACGCGACTATCAGCGCAAAGGATTTATCGACCCGATTCTGCAGTCGCTGGCAACCCCCTCCCTCGCCCAAGTTGAAATATCCGGCTGGGACAGTGCGCTGCGCGAGGACTTCAAACGTCTCAACTTGGACTGGATCAACGGCTACTTCAACGGCGAGCTCAACCAGCTCGATCAACAGGCGCTAAATAACCCCGAGAGCTACTACCTCTCCCGCGGTGGCTATATCTGGTTTGCCAAGCTTGAATCCGACGTTGTCGGCTGTGTCGCCTTGGCCAATCACGGCGACGGCATTTGGGAAATTTCAAAAATGGGCGTTGATCAAGCTTATCAAGGGTTTGGTATCGGCCGGCAACTGCTACTCGTTGCACTGCAGAAGGCGCGCCAACTCAACGCCGCGCGCCTGTATCTGGAGACCTCTAGCAAACTGCCCAAGGCGATCACCCTCTATCGAAACACGGGGTTCGTCGAGGGCGCACACCCTAAAGGTAAGTCCGAGTACGCACGCTCAGACATTTATATGGAGCTACCGCTATGACAACACTTGAGCATCCCACCAGCGAATTGCCGAGCTGCGCGCAAGAATTCTTCGCAGGCGCGCGCGCCACTGTCCCGCTGATCGTCGGCGCCATTCCTTTCGGAATCATCTTCGGCACATTAGCCGAGCCCAACGGCCTCTCCTTTGCCGCTGCGATGCTGATGTCAATTGTCGTGTTCGCAGGCTCCAGCCAGTTTATTGCACTGGGTTTACTCGCCGCCGGTGCCAGTATTCCAGTCATCGTCTTAACAACCTTTGTCGTCAATTTGCGCCATCTGCTGTACTCGGCCAACTTGGTTTCCAAAGTGCGCCACCTACCGCAGTACTGGCGCGCAGTTATCGCTTTTGGGCTGACCGATGAGACGTTCGCCGCGGTCAACAACCGCTATATGCAGCACTCGAGTATTGCGCGCGCGCACTGGTTCTATCTCGGCTCTTTTTTAGCGATGTACAGCAACTGGATCCTCTGCACTTACCTGGGGCTGACGCTGGGCAATATCTTCCCCAACATGAGCAGCTGGGGACTAGACTTTGCGATGTCGGTGACCTTTTTGGGCATGGTAATGCCCTACCTCAAGAGCAAGCCTGTGCTGGCTGCAGTCGCCGTCGCCAGCGTGCTCTCGATTGCCACCTATACGATGCCGCACAAGCTGGGCCTAATCGTCTCGGCCATCGGCGGCATCTGCGTCGGTATCTCTTTTCAAGCCCTGCTCAAGCGCAGCGCCAAACAGCACCCTAAAACCGCGGAGGCACCATGAGCGAATCGACACTGTTACTAGGCATGTTCGCCGTCACTTTCAGCGTGCGCTACGTGCTCTTCGCCGCGGCAGACAAAATCCGCTTCCCACCATGGCTGAGTAATGCACTGGGCTTTGTGCCACCTGTCGTCCTCAGTGCCATTATCATCCCCGCAGTGACGATGCCCGACGGCGAACTCTGGTTGAGCTGGGAGAACCCTTGGATCTTGGCCTCTATTGTCGCCGCAATCACAGCCCTAGTGCGCAAAGACCTTCTGACGACGATAGTCGTTGGCATGGCCGCCTTCGCAATGTTCAAGTTTGGCTTGGGGTTGGGATAATGGGTATCTCAGCACACTCGCGCGGCGCACTGAGTTTCGCCGCTGCGATGTTAATTTCAGCTAGTATCGGCCTAGTCGTCAGCCAACTAACACTGGGTGCAATTGAGATTGTGTTTTTCCGCTGCGCTATAGGTGCTATCTGCCTGCTCGCGTATGTACTGCTGTTCGAGCGACGCGGTTGGTGCCTCGACCCCTCTGAACTGCGCTACACGCTGATTGCCGCGGTGTTTCTAGTGTTTAACTGGGTCTTTCTGTTTAGCGCTTTCAAAGCGACGTCCATTACAGTTGCTGTCTCTATCTATTACCTGGCCCCTATTTTCATCACCCTCTACGGCATGCTGGTTCTCAAAGAGGGAACCAGTGCCATGAAAATTGCCACTATCGCCCTGGCATTCGCCGGGGCGCTATTGGTCAGCGGCCTCGCCGATCGCCAGGCACTAGCACTGAGCGTCAGCGGTGCGCTCTACGCCTTGCTCGCAGCTCTGCTATACGCGGGGCTAGTCATCCTCGCTAAAAATATCAAGCGCGCCAAACCCGCCCACACCGCACTGTTGCAGACAGTTACAGGTACGCTGATACTACTGCTGTTTATTGATTTGAGCTGGCAGCAGCTCCTCACACTAAACTGGAGCGCACTGCTATTGATTGGTGCAGTGCACACCGCTGCGATGTACATTCTGTTTTTCTACGGTGTGGCCAACAGCCCGGTCAGCCTCGTGGCGCTGCTGGGGTTTATCGATCCAATGATCGCCGTGCTCTTGGATTTCACCTTGTTGGATGCCTCACTGAGTTGGCAGCAATGGCTGGGCGCGGGGCTAATTTTCGCCGCGATAAGTCTCAAAGTTGCACAGGAACAGCGTCGAGACAATGCCGCTTACGCGACCAATAGTTAACATAAAAAAACAATAATGGATTTATGAGTTTTTTTGGTGGCACATAATTTGCTTTTCTTGAGTTTTATGCTTTGAGGATAAAGCGATGCATTTTTCCAGTGCCGGTGGCGCCTCGGAATCTCCCCCGAGTGCGGCACCAGAAAACCAGGCTAACGAGCTGCAGCAGATAGCGGCGCACTACGACATGCACAGCATCTCTCCGCGCGAAGTCGATCAACTCATACACGCACTCAAAGAGAGCAAGGAATTCAGCTGGCAAGAGCTCGCCATGCTTGAAACCAAGGGGGAAGCGTTCTTGTGCCACACTGGGGACAGCCCGCGACCACAGGCGCGCGCCGTAGAAAAAACTGACCTAATTCAAAGTGTAGAATGCAATATTCAATTCAACCGTCTGCGCCGAGCGCCCTCGCGCACCAGTGAAGAACTGCTGTCGCTGATTCGCAAGATAGACGCGGCGCGCAGCTGCTAAGCAGACAGGCAAAAAACAACCGCTACAGGATGCTTTTTGCCGTTTTACTCCCTCCGTGCAGAGGGTTCTGCTTAAGCGATCTTGCGCTCTACCGTTGCCGCGACCATACGCGTCAAACTGGTCAGGTCGAACACCGGCAGACCGAAGCGCTGCTGCACCTGAGGTGCGAAATGTGAAAGGTCTGTACACTCGAGCACAATCGCACCCAGATCCGGGTTATCGCGGTGTAGCTGCTCAATCACACTGAAAAGCTCATCGCGAAATACCTCCATATCAAAGTCTTGACTCTCAGCGCGCAAAATAACCTCTGCAAACTGTGGTTGGTGCTGCATACCTGCCAAGGCAATAGGTACGTGTTCCGCCCCAACGGCCGCCAAGTGGTCTTTGCTCAAGGCATCGCTGTTGGCGACGACAACGCCGACCTTGCGATGCCGGCCCAAGGTGTTATAGACCAGAGGGATTTGGATCAGGCTGGAGGCAAATACCGGTATATTGACAGCATCAGCCAACTCGCGCTGAAAGAGCGCCAAGAAACCACAGCTGGCAGTAATCGCTTTGACACCTTCGCGCTCTAGCTCTTGCGCCGCTTCGATGAAGGGCTGTAACAGTGCCGGGTCGCGCTGACCGATCAGGCGATCAATCGTCGCGCCTTTCACGGTCTTGTAGAGCAGTGGGAACTCAAAGCTCGCCGGGTGTTTGATATGACCGTCGGGCTTTGGAAAGTAAGACTCGAGGCAAATCACCCCGATTGGAATGCTGTAATAGTTGTAACCACCTTTAAGTAGGCTCATAAATACTCTCTATAAAACAATTAACTAAAACGCTCAGCTGAAAAAGCGCTGATATCAACACTTGTCGCCTCTCCCGCCGCTAATTCCGCCACCATCTTTCCCGTGACAGAGGCCAGCGTCAGCCCGAGGTGACCGTGGCCAAAGGCCAAGGTTACTCTAGGCTGCTGCACGGAGTTGGCAATCACCGGCAGCGAATCCGGTGTCGTCGGGCGGCTGCCAACCCAGTCAGAAGCGACTTCAATCTCCTGACCTAACATTTGTTTGGCGTGTTTCAACATCACTGCCTGACGGCGCTCACTCGGCGCCGCGCTAAAATGGGTGTACTCCGCCGTTCCAGCAACCCTTACCCCCTGTGACATCGGTGTCATATGCACCCCCTGATTCATCCAGGCGATGGGGCGATTCAGCGCTGGCGCACTGTCTGCTAGCATGAGGTGGTAGCCGCGCTCACACACCTGCGTAATGTCGATGTGCAACTGCTTTAGTAGCTCGCGCGAAGCGGCCCCTGCAGCGACAACCAAACGGCTGGCGCGATAGCTGCACTGTAAAGTACGCAGTTCGACTTGCTCGGGCGTCGCACTGAGCTTGCTGACGCGCTGCTGTACAAAGTGCCCTCCCATCGCTTGAAAGTGCGCGAAGAGACGCTGGCAGTAAGCTAAGGGATCAATGCTCTGCCGTGTATTGGGGTAAAACACCGCCCCGGCAAAGGGCATCGCCAATCCAGGTTCCATATCAGCCACTTGTGCGCTGTCTAAAAAGCGCATCTCCACACCCTGTCGCGCGCGTTCAGCAAGCTGACCATCACGAGCTTGTTGCAAGCTCTGCGCCGTACTGAACAGTCCGAGAAATCCCTCGTCGCGTATTAAGTCGCGACTGCCCGTGGCATCGATAATCGCATCATCGGCCTCGCGCGCTAAGCTGTGTAAGTTGTAGAGCCCTTCACGTGCACGTACATAGCGCCCGCTAAAACACGCCTTGACGTAGTTGTGACCAAAGCGCAGCAACTGCGGGCTATAACTTGGGTCAATGGCCAGCGGGCTCATCTTATCGAGTAACATACCTGGCATTTTGCGCAGCATGCCAAAGTTTGCGAACGGCAAGCGACCGTAGTCGGCAAAGAGCCCCGCGTTACCAAAAGAGGCCCCCGATCCCGGCGGCTCACTATCAAACAGCGTAACAGCGAAACCTGCGCGCTGTAACCAGTAAGCCGTACTCAACCCAACAACGCCAGCACCGAGGATCGCGATACTCGATGCGCTGGGTTTGTCATCTTGCGCGTGTTGATCGTTCATGACCTCACCCTCGGTGCACGGCGGTCACTTGAATTTCTACCTGCAGTTCGACACGCGCCAGACGCGCCTCAACACAGGCGCGAACCGGTGGGTTCTCAGAATCGACCCAGGCATCCCATACCTCATTCATCTGGGCGAACTGGCGAATATCGCTGAGCCAGATATTGGCGCTTAGCACATCGGACTTAGTGCTACCTACTTCAGCCAACAGCGACTCAATTTGCGCCAGTATCTGTGCAGTCTGCCCAGCCAGATCCGCCGTTGCATCCTTGGCGACTTGCCCTGCCAACATCACGGTGCCGTTGTGGGTGACGATCTGACTCATGCGAGCCGTCTTATTTAATCTCTGTACCATGGTATTACCTATATCTGGTCACACGCTTTGGCGCGCCATTGCCGCGCGAGCGAAGACTACGATTGTGAATCGCACTTTATAAAGTTATTTCTTGCCTACCCAATAAAATATAAAATCTACTTATATTTTTCCCCACTCACGATGAGGACTTCGCTATCAACCTCCGACAAATGGAAGCGTTTCGCGCTGTTATGCTCTCTGGCTCTGTCTCTCAGGCTTCAAAACAGCTTTACAAAAGCCAACCCGCAGTCAGCATGCTGATCAGCCAACTCGAGGAAAACGTCGGCTTTGAGCTCTTCGAGCGGCGCAAAAAGCGTCTCTACCCGACGCCTGAGGCGCACTACCTCTACAACGAGGTAGAATCGATCTTCAACCGTATTCAAGATGTTTCGCAGACGGTCAGCGATATCAAAAACAAGCAGTTTGGTTTCCTGCGCATTGGCTGCATGCCCGGTCCTTCAAACTTTTTCATGCCGGACTTGGTCGCCGACTTTCTCGACCAACACCCCAAAGTGCAAATCTCAATGCAGACCCGCACTTCAGATGGCGTCAAGGAGTGGATCGCCTCGAGCCAGTACGACATAGGCCTCGCTGAAGTCTCCTCCAAGGAAAACAGCTTCGAGCGTGAGGCGCTGTCGCTAAACTGCCTGTGTGCCATCCCCGCCAGCCACCCACTGGCCCGCGAAGACGTCATCGATGTCAGTATGCTAGACGGTGAGCCGCAGATTACGCTGCACCCCGACCACATGACCTTTCACGATTTGCAAAGCGCCTTCTCACAAGCCAACGTACAGATGAATGTGCGCTTGCAGACGCGCTTTTTCATTCCCGCTCTGCGCTTTGTCGAACGAGAGCTGGGCATCTGTGTGATGGACCCTATTTCCATAGACAGCTACTGCAGTTACAGCACGCCGGGGAAAATCGTGTTCCGTCCCTTCAAGCCCGATATCGCGCTCAAGTTCAGTATTCTCTATCCGGCGGAGGCGCCGAAATCGCGGATCACGACGGCATTCGCCACCTTGATCCGCGATAAAATCCAGTCGTTAGCGCAAAATCCGCAGCGCTTTATCGACTGGTAGTAAGTGCAATTACTGCTTAGCTTTTGCCGCTGCATCTTTCATGATCGCGTAAGTCTCACGCATGTCCGCAACCCACTTGTCGCCGTGGCGGAAATCGACGATTGCACCCATGTTGCTGTACGCTTTCAGGACTTTAGGGTCTTGCATCACTTTGGTCGTTACTGCAACGAGCTTGTCGACAACTTCCTGCGGTACACCTTTAGGCGCGAAGATGCCTGACCAACCTTCGAAGCTACCCTTGATGCCCTTATCGGCAAAAGTCGGTACGCCTGGGAAAGCATCCATTTTCTGGTTGATAATCAAAGCGCGCGCGCGATCTGCTTTAACGTGAGGACCAAAGGCCGGCGGGAAGGAAACCGCAGAGTTGATGTGACCACCTACCACAGACACCATAGACTCAGCAGCTGAGTTAGCGTGCACGTACTTCACTTTGTAACCGGCTTGGTCAGCGATGATGTTGGCCAAAATAGTGCCCGATGAAGCCGCTCCCCAAGAACCTTGGGTCAGTGTCTTGGCATTGGCGCCGTCAACGAACTCTTCAAACGTCTTGTAAGGGCTGTCTTTTGCAACAACCACTGCCAGTGGTACAGCAGTCATCTTCAACACAGGCTGGAAGCTATCAAAGCTGTAGGGTGTCTTGCTGAAGTTTGGCGTCACTAACATGTTGCCAAGACCTGCGTTGATAAAGGTGTAACCGTCGTTTTTAGAGTTAGCTACGAAAGATGTGCCGACAACACCGCCACCGCCTTTCTTGTTGATGACGATAACGGGAACACCCAGCTCTTTTTCGACAGCGTCAGCCCAGACGCGCGTCGTCAAATCAGAGTCTCCGCCAGCGCCGTAAGGTACGATGACCTTGATTGGCTTTTCTGGGTAGGCCGCTAAGGCAGCGCTCGATGCGACACCTAAGCCGATTGCAGTGAGAAGAGTGGTAATTTTTTTGTTAAAACGTTTCATCAGGTTTTTCCCCGTTGTTGTTATAGCGTTGTTGTTATAAATCTCAGTTAGCGACTAGCTCTGC
>JBMZCU010000041.1:0-15106 GCA_049613705.1 Pseudomonadales bacterium
ACCGGTTGACCCTGCTCGAGCTTTTTGCGCAGCCACAGCTGCCCGGTAAAGCACACGTGGTCATCATCGAAGCCTACCCAATCACAATCTTGGTAGCGTTTTTCATCTAGTGAACTGGGATTTGCCTCAAGATAAGTACTACTAGCGTAGATACCGTAGTGATAGTGGCCGAGCTTTTTAGCGATGACATCGGGGATGTCGGGCAGGCACTCGCGAATCATCAAGTCTGCCTCGCGGCGCGAGAGGTTGGGCGCGCCGTGGGCAATGGATATCTCTATTTCTAGCTGGGGGCAGCGCTGGCGGATTGCCGGTAGCAGTGGCATAAAAAACTGTGCGATGTGCTCGTACATCGAAATACGCACAGTGCCCTGCAGTTTGTTGCTGTAACTCGCCTGTTGACGCTGTACTGCGCTTGCCGCGCGCTGCATGTTATGTGCAAGCGGCACCAGTTGCTCGCCCTGGCTGGTGAGTAACAGTCCGTCGGGCAGACGGTCAAACAACTGGGTGCCCAAACTCTGCTCCAGTGCTTTGAGGCGCCGGCCCACTGTAGGCTGACTGATATTGAGTGCCCGCGCGGCGGCGGACAGGTTGCCCTGTTCACTGATCGTGAGGAATATTTTGAGATCATCCCAGTCGAAGTGCATCGTATTGCCTATTCAGTTTTGTATATTGGGTATAGATTATCGATTGTGTTCATGCATTTTTATATAGCATAGACTGATTGCACGGAATACAGAAGAGGGATCAAAGATGTACTTTAATGCGAAACTCTGGTCGCTGACAGTGTCGATCAGGCGGCGTATTGCGGTAGCGGTGGCCATGGGGTTAACAGGGTCGGTACTGGGTGTCTGCAGGCTGTTGTTACTGGGTTGGCTGATCGCTGAGCTGGTCGAAGGTCGCGAGGGGGGGCAGGTGGCCTGGGTCGCATTAAGCTTCGCCGCGGTGCTTTTGCTACACGGCTTTTGTGAGTATCGCCGCAAACTTTACGCCCACGCGAGTGCAGCTCAGGTACAACGAGAAATTCGCCTAGCGCTGTTCGATAAAATACAGCGTCTGGGGCCGGAGCAGATGTCACAGCAGCACAGTGGAGAGCTAGTGACGACTAGCGTGGAAGGCGTTGAACAGCTGGAGATATACTTTGGCAGCTATTTACCGCAGCTCTTTGTTGCGCTACTCACTCCTGTGGTGATCTTTGCGATAGCCAGTCAAATCGACTTCGCTGTCGCCAGTGTGCTTTTAATCGCAGCGCTGTTCACTTTGTTTGCTCCCAGTTTATTCCAGCGCTGGGACAGCGAGAACTCACTGCGCCGCTCTAGAGCCTACCGCGCCTTTGCCGCCGAGTTTCTCGATGCGCTGCAGGGCATTGTCACCCTGAAGGCCTTTGGTCAGGTGAAAGTGCGCGAACACGCCCTGGCGAAGAAGGCACATCACTTATTCCAGACGACGCTCTGGGTGATGGCGACTAATTCTCTGACTCGGGGTATTACCGATATCGGGATTACACTGGGGGCGGCGAGTGCGCTGGCGATGGCGGCTTATCAGTTGCAGCAGCAGGCGATTAGCTACAGCGCACTGCTGCTGGTACTGCTGCTCGGGGTCGAGGTATTTCGACCGCTGCGCGAGCTGCGCGCTTTGCTGCACGACGGTATGTTGGCCAATGCTTGTGCCGATCAAGTGTTTGGTGTGCTCGAACTTACCGATGCTGTAGACAGTCTTGAGGCGAAGGCGCGGCCACAGGGGAACGGCATCGTCTTTGAGAACATCACCTTTAGCTATCCCGGCAGAGAAGAGCAAGTGCACAGCGGTTTAGATTTTGCACTTCCCAGTGGGAAAACAATTGGTGTTGTCGGCGGCAGTGGCGGTGGAAAAAGCACTATCATTAAGCTCCTGTTGCGTCACTACAGCCCGCAGAACGGCGTGATTCGTATAGGTGGGATAGATATTGCGCAATTTAGTTTGCAACAGTTGCGTGCTCAGTTCGCTGTGGTTAGCCAGGATACTTACTTGTTTCATGCCAGTGTGCGCGAAAATCTGTTACTGGCTAATCCCAGTGCCAGTGAAGAAACGCTGCGACAAGCGTTGCGTGCTGCCAATGCCGAAGGTTTCGTCAATCAATTGGAGGCGGGGCTGGACACCTTAATTGGCGAGCGCGGTGCGCGCTTGTCCGGTGGTCAGCGCCAGCGCTTGGCCATTGCGCGTGCGCTGCTGCGCGATGCGCCAATTTTGATTTTGGACGAGGCGCTCTCGGCAGTTGATACACAAAACGAAGCGCAGATTCAAAGTGCGCTCAATCGCTTGATGCGCGGGCGTACCTGTCTGGTGTTAGCGCATCGCCTGAGCAGTGTGATCAACTGCGATGAGATATTACTACTCGAAGGTGGCCGTGTCGCAGAGCGTGGTACTCACGCACAGTTAGTGGCTCGCCAGGGCCGCTACGCGACGCTGATGGCCTCGCAGTTAGAGCGCCCCGTCGACAGTGTTGAACATATTGTCGTTGAGAGTACTCCCGAGGTTGCCGATAGGGTGCCAGAGTTTGCGGCTGCACGAGAGCACAGTGCCACGGATATTCTGGTCGGTGACAAACACAGCTGGCCACAGGCGTTAAAGCAGTTGTTTAGCTTAGCGGCGCCCTGGAAGTGGCAACTGAGCCTGACTTTTTTACTGGGTGTTGCCAGGGTGAGCAGCTTCATCGCTGTCAGTGTGCTGGCAGCTATGGCAGCTGCCACACTTAAGCAGGGAGGGGATCACCTTTACTGGCTCACTTGGCTGGTAATTTGCGCGGTAGCGGCTGCGGTGTTGCACTGGCTGGAGTCTTGGCTCGCGCACGATATGGCGTTTCGCATGTTGGCACAGATGCGCATTGCGCTGTTTAAGCAGCTGGGGCGGCTGGCGCCGGCCTTTATGCTGCGCCGGCGCAGCGGTGACATGATCAACTTGGCGACCCACGATATCGAGATGATAGAGTATTTCTTTGCCCATACTATTACCCCCGTGCTTGTGGCTGTGCTTGTACCCGGCGCTGTGCTGTGGATGCTGACTCTTTTCAGCCCGCTGCTCGCATTGACACTGCTGCCGTTTCTGTTGCTGGTTGCACTGTTGCCAATGTTCTACCGTCGCGCTATGGACGTGGCGGCGCTGAGCGCGCGCACAGGGCTAGCCGAGTTGGCAGCGCACAGCGTCGACAGTATCCAGGGCTTAAATGAAGTGCTCAACTTCAATGCCAGCTGCGCCCGTCGTGCACAATTAAGTGATTTGATGAGTCGACAATCGACACAGCGAATGCAGTTTTTTAAGTTGGCGACTCAACAGGCAGTACTGATAGAACTGACAACCTTAGTTTGCGGTTTTACGCTGGTATTGGTAGCCAGTGTACTGGCGAGTGAAGGCGTGCTGAGTGCTCTCTATCTACCGTTGATTGCCCTGGCGGGGATGGCGGCCTTCCTGCCGGTTGTCGAGGTCAGTGACGTTGCCCGCAAACTGGCGGATACGCTGGCGGCGACTAGCCGCTTGATGCAAGTGCAACAGGCGCAGCCGAGTGTTAGAGACAGCGGGGCGCTGCGTTTAGATCGCGAGGTGTTAGCAGAACGCGGCTGCACTGTCGATTTTAAACAAGTGGCGTTTCACTACGCCGAGCAATTACCCGCGGCGCTCAGTGGCGTCGATCTTCGTATTGAAGCTGGGCAGAAAGTGGCGCTGGTAGGAAGTTCCGGCGCGGGTAAGAGCACACTTGCGCACTTGTTGATGCGCTACTGGGATCCTCGGGGCGGCACTATCGAGATCGCCGGGCGGGATATTCGTCAAATCTCCCTCGAGGAACTACACAGCCAAGTGGCGATAGTTGCCCAAGATACCTATCTGTTTAACGATACACTGCGCGGAAACTTGCAAATAGCTAAGCCCAGTGCCAGCGATGATGAGATTAAACGCGCACTGGAGCGCGCGCAACTGGCCGAATTTGTCACGCGATTGCCTCAGGGCTTAGAGACACAGGTCGGGGAGCGCGGTCACGCGCTCTCCGGTGGTCAGCGCCAGCGTCTATCCATCGCCCGGGCCTTCCTGCGCGATGCGCCCATCTTGATTTTGGACGAGGCTACATCTCACCTCGACTCGATCAGTGAGCAGGCGGTGCAGCGCGCTTTGAGCACGTTGATGCGCGGTCGTACTTCACTGGTGATCGCTCACCGCTTGAGTACAGTGCGCGATGCCGATCAGATCGTGGTGATGGGCGAGGGTAGTGTGCTCGAATGTGGCACGCACCAAGCGCTGTTAGCCCTAGGCGGCGAGTACTGCAAATTGCTGAGTTATCAGCGCAGTGTAGCTTAACTCGCCCAATCTACGGCCTCTTCGGTGTAAACACTGAGCTGCGGCGCCAGTGTTTTATCGGCGTCGAGCACGCTTCCCAGCGGGATGCTGACACAGTCCGAGAAGTGCTTGCCGTTTTCGGCGTAGACAGTACTGCCGCAGCATTGGCAGAAGTGCTTGCGGCTACGGGCTGTGGCGTCAAATGTTTGCAGTAACTGGACGCCGCTGATGACTTCAAACTGTGATTGGTTAACAGCGATCCAGTGCATCGGGCTAGTGCCTTGTAGGCTGCGGCACATGTTGCAGTGACAGCTGACGACGGTTTTGAGCGGGGTGTTGAAGCGTGCTTGCACAGCGCCGCAGGCGCATTGAGTGTTGAACATTTGCATATTGATCTCCCAAAATGCAGAGTGTGGGGCTAAAATTAAATATGATAAAGATCATATTTAGAGAAGCGCACTATGCCCTATACTTCACAGCACAAAGCTCAGAGCAGGGAAAAAATACTGCAAAGTGCCTATCAGCTATTCAGTTCACAGGGCTTTGATGCCGTGACTGTCGACAGTGTTATGCAGCGGGCGAAATTGACCCGCGGTGCCTTTTACAATCACTTCAAAAGTAAGGCGGAGCTTTACGCCGCCGCGGTTGGCTTCGGAGCATCGCAGAGCCCCTTGCTGGATGCCAAGCCCGCGGCGGTGGAAGATCGGCAGTGGGTGCGCCGCCTATTAGATAACTATTTAAGTCTCGGGCATCTGCGCGCCGAACGCGCCTGCCCTCTAGCCTTTATGGCGACGGATATTGCGCTGCGCAGCGAGCCGGCGAAAGCGGCATACGCACGGGCTTTCAAAGGGATGAACGATCACCTGCAACAGCGGTTAGGGCACGTCGGCCAGGTGTCGCGCGCAGAGCTCGAGGCGGCGACTACAATGATGATAGGAGCTGTGGCAATTGCGCGCAGTTTAGAGGAGGTCGCCGCGCAGGCTCTTTTAGCGAATTGCCACGGCCAAGTTGCACTTTTACTCAAGCTGTAGCGGCGTGCTTTACTCGAAGGTTTCGCAGCGCGGTAGTTGGCTGTCGAGCGTGTACCAGCTCGCTTTTTGCGAGGTCCATATGTGGTTTTTCTCTACCGCTTTAACGGGTGAGTCAAGTGTACCCAGGCGCAGGATGATATGTGCAGTGCCCGCGCGCTTAGCGTAGATTTGGCTGGCGCAGCGGCTGCAAAAAAAGCGCCGTTTACCCGGGGAGGACTCAAAGCTGCCGAGTGGGAGTGGGCTATTGATAGTGAAGTCGTTGTCCGCAACCGCTGCAACGCTGGAAAATGCGCTGCCGTGAGCTTTGCGGCAAGTTGTGCAATGGCAGTGCACTATATCGCCTAGCGGCCCGCTAATCAGATAGCGCACGTCGCCGCATAGGCAGCTACCACGCGTAGTGTTTGCTGTTGTGTCCAAATGGGCCTCCAGTACGTCTATTCTCGATAGACGGCTATGCCTTCAAAAGCTGCGCGATGCATTTGATCGGTGATTTCTTTTGCACGACCACTGCTGACGATCTGGCGTATTGCCACGTTGAGCTGATCGACCAAGTGCGCATTTTTTTTATGAATATAGAGGTACAGCGGCAGTTTGCTAAGGGCGCGCTCGCTGATGTTGATCTTGTTTTCGAAGTCGTTTTCTCGCAGCGTCTGTACCGCATCGACCGTTAGCATGACCGCTCCTTCTATCCGGCCGATATCTAGCATCTTCAACATTTGCAAATTGCTGTCGAAGGGAGTGACTTGTGGAAAGCTTGCAGTGCCGCGCGCAGCGTAGTAATGGCCGTTGAAAATACCCAGGCGATGAGGGCGCAGTAAATGCCAGCTGCCATCACTGATGGGGAGCTTTAAGGTTGTTGTGAACAGGTGCGAGTAAAGCTTTGTGATGCTAGGTTCGATACGTAGCATGTTTGTGAACTTGTTTTCAAAGCCGCCAATTCGGCAGGCGGTAGCATCGGCATAACCTTGGTTAACCATAGCTGCCGCACGGTTTGAAGGTAGGTAGACAGGGTTCATTTTGTAGTCAATTGTCGCTAGGGCTTCGATTAAGATTTTATTGCAAATCTTCGCGATATAGCGCTTTGAGGTGAGGATATCTAAAGACTGATCGGCACGGCTAACCGCGCTGCTGAAGGCGAGGGCCAGTGCTAGGGTGGGCGCGATGAGGCGCGCGGTGAATATGAGGCCAAAGTACTTCACATCTCTCTGCCTTTTTCAGTAGATCGTAGTTAATCTACCTGATCATGCGAGATAAAGAAACTGCTATTGCGTCGTAACATGCTGACGCTCTTTACGCTGCATAGCTAAAGCTGTTGTCTTTTGTTATCGCGCACGTCTATATCCCCTTGAGAGGTTGGGACACAGATGTGCTCTCGCCGCAGCGCAACTGCGCTTGCATCTGACTGTGTTTATCGCCAGCATAGCTTTCACATAATAGGAGGCAGGCAATGGGGGCTAAGTTATTTTATCTGATAGGCGCATCGGGAGCTGGTAAAGATAGCGTGCTAGAGGCGGCGCGACAAACGTTGAAGAAGCGTTGTAATACGGTGATTATTCAGCGCTATATCACTCGCCCGCCAGGAGATGGAGAGCTTCATATTCCAATGAGTTTCAAGCTCTTCGCACAGCAGCTAAGTGCGGGAGAGTTCTGTCTACACTGGGAGGCTAATGGCAATTGCTACGGTATAGGGCTTGAGTTAGACAATCTCTTGGCGCGAGGGGTCAATGTGTTAGTTAACGGCTCGCGGGCTTATTTAGCGCAGGCTCAAAAGCGCTATCCAGATTTAGTACCAGTGCTTGTGCAAGTGGATGAGTCCCATCTGCGTGAACGCTTACAACAGCGGGCTCGCGAAAGTGCTGAACAAATCGAGCAGCGGTTAGTGAGGCACCGTGAGTTAGTCGATACCTTACCGGCAGATATTCAAATTGTAGATAACAGCGGTGAACTGGCACACAGCTGCGAGCAGTTGTGTGCCATTGTTGGCCGTGTTGAAAGTTAACCAATAGCGCGACCGAAAGAGATGACCGTCATGTTGTACGGTTTTTATTGGTTACTTTCGTTGATCTGGTTCGACGTAGTAAGGTCCGTTTAACAGTCCTTTTTGGTCGCTATTGAAGGCAATGGCATTTGCCTGTGCAGAGAGCTCAGGGGTGACGTCCGCAATAGAACCGACAACTTGTGAGACTAGCGCGCCGATAAGCATGCCTGCGATACCGTTTCCACTGTTGTCTGTGTTGTGGATAGCTTGTGCCGAGGCGTCCCAGAGCTGCTCGCCAGTTTTAACATCGACCAATCTCAGCTTAGCTTTGACAACTGCCGCTGAGGAGACGACTTGGTACTTTTGTCCCCAGTCTTCGATCGTGACGTATAGCACTGCATCGGCTCCTATGTGCTGATCAATTTTCTCAAGCGGAATGTTATTCATTTCCGCAGGGCCCGGTAACCCGTTTTCCTTAAGGAAGCGATCAATTACCGCGACAGGGAAAACGTAATAGCCTTTTTCAGCTAACCCTCTGCTGACGGTCGAGAGGTATATATAGGGTGCGTTGACTTCTATCGAGTTATTCAGCGGTGGGATGACAACGATAGACCGCGGCTTACTTTTTTCAAAGGCTGAGTAGTCGTAGGGCGTAGTTTGTGTTGCAGCGCAACCGGCTAACACAGCTACCGTGAGCGCGAGGCTAACAAGTTTTAGTGAGCGCAATACTTGTTTCATTGTGCAGTCCCTGTGGTGTTGGCTCTGTTGATCAAACCATTGATAAATTGAGTTGATTCGGGGAAGAGGCGCTTTTCTTGCTCAAAAGAAGCCAGAGAGCTCGCCGCTTGACCCTGCTCCGCGTACATTAGGCCCAATTGTGCGTGCACGCCGGGCGCTATGTTCTGTCCGCTGTCGCGCGCTTGCTGTATGTCCGTCGTCAACTTTTCGATTTGTGTGGCCGCATCCGCCTTGCCCGGCGCCGTATAGGAATCTAATACTAATTGCTGGTAAGAACCCCAGTGATAGAGTGGCTTATTACCGGCGCAGCCTGTCAGAAATAGCGTGCAAATTGCGGTGGCTATAATAGCTTTGTGAGACATTGTTGTAAGTCCTTATGGCGATGGAGTCCATGTACGGTTTTCTAAGTCGCGAACTAAGTTGTTGACAGCTTCAGTAATCGCAAAGTTAAGCACTTTTCCATTGAGAGTTGAGTCGTAACCGGCTGAACCGCCGAAGCCGATAACTTCTCGATTGCTCAGAGCGTATTCACCGGCACCTTGAGTTGAGTAGACAATTTCCGAGCTCAATACATCGACTACATTAAGCGATACTTTTGCATAGGCCGTTTGAGTTTTACCCGAGCCTAAAATACCAAAGAGTTGATGATCGCCCGTAACTTTGCGGCCGAATTCAGTGACATCGCCTGTTACAGTGTAGCGAGCGCCCTTAATTTTTTGACTCTGTCCATTGTAAGCAGCTTCGTTCTTATTCAGCGAGAGGTTCTGTCTGTCGACGACACCGAACCTGTTTGTCTGTTGGAGGTGAGTTTTTAAAATGGTTTTTGCCTGGCTTCCCAGCTGATCAGTGCCGTTAGAGAACAAGCCTTTTAGGTAGTTGGATTGGTTTTGAAAATCGCCGACCACAAGGGTTGTTTTAGGGCCGTTGTATACCGTGTTATAGCTTGCAACGGTTTCTGCTTGGATAGGTTTTCTACTTTCAGTAGCACAGCCGGCTAGGAAAAGTGCACACAGGGTGAGCAGGGAGGTTTGGATGTAGCTCAGGGGCGTCAACATCTTCATATAAGGTCCTTCTATAGCGAATAAATGGGCGCACAGTTTCCTCCTTAGCTTTTAAATAGTCAATAGAATTAAATAGATAGCGGTTTTCTTGGGGTAGGTGTAAATATCGGCTTCAGATCCGTGGACTCATTGCAAGCTTAAGAAGATGACAGTGTTAGCCATGCCGCTGCAAGATCAGGATGAATAGGATGGGGCAGTTGGTCAGCGTTAAACCATTGTAGCGCTGCGCATTTATCAGGCTCTTCATTGCTTACGCTTCCACTCCAGTCAGTGCACTGGAAAAAATGAAAGTTTATCTGCTCGCGCTGAAAGTGTGCGGGGCCCTTGAGTGTATTAAGTGTGACCCCAAGCTCTTCTAGCGCTTCGCGTCGCAGTGCCTGATGCAGTGATTCACCGGGCTCAACGTGTCCGCCGGGGCAGCACCAAGTGTCGTTGAACAATTCGACATTCTGGCGCATACCCAGCAAGACGCTCTCACCGTGCACAAGTAAGACTAAAACGATATCGCGCTGCATGCTGTACACCCATATTTTGAAAATAATGGCTGAGAATGTAGCACAGCGCGCAACGCTTTACAGGCTCTGGTGTGGTCCAAACACTTCGTAGTGAATGCACTCCTCGGCAACACCGGCATTTACCAGTTGAGCCTTGGCAAATGCCATGAAAGCAGTGGGGCCGCAAAGGTAAAAGTCGCTTTCATTGAGCGGGAGTTGCACTGCGGTTATATCCATTAGGCCACGATATCCATTCTCTGCTGTTGGCGTTTCCTCTTGATACCAGCTGTGCTGTTCACGCTCCTCTCCCTGACACAGTTCCTCCACTCGCGCTTGGAAGGAGTGCTGCGCAGCGTTTTCGCAGGCGTGCAGGAAGTAGATATTGTGCGGATATTGCTGTGCACTGAGCTGTTCTAGCATGGCCATCATTGGCGTGATGCCGACCCCAGCTGAAATCAGCGTGACATGGCGCCCGCGGTCAGTGAAGTGGAAGTCGCCAGCCGGCGGGTGTAGCAGCACGGTATCACCAACCTGGAGGCTGTCGTGCAGATAGTTTGATACCAGTCCAGGCTGTGGCTTTAACTCGCGCTTGACCGAGATACGATAGCTGTTGCCTTGGGCTCGATTTGACAGCGAATACTGGCGTATTTCGCGGTAGTCGCTGCCGGTTGGCTGCACATCTAAGCCAATATACTGGCCCGCTTTGTAGTCGATAACTGGGTCGCCGTCGACGGGCGTAAACGTAAAACTCGTGACCAGTTCAGATTCTGTCTGTTTGGCGCTCAGGGTAAATTCGCGGGTCTCGCTCCAGCCGCCTAACGCAGCATCGCTCGCTTGGTAGAGTTCGGCCTCGCGATTGATAAACACTTGAGCGAGGAACTGGTAGGCTGCTGTCCAAGCCTCTTCTACGTCGGCAGTGAAGGCCTCTGGTGCGAGTTCGCGCAGGGTTTCAATCAAGTTGTGGCCGACGATCGCGTAGTGCTCCGCTTTGATGGCGAAGCTGGTGTGCTTGTGGGCGATACGCTCGACGGCACTGCTCAGGGCTGCCAGGTTCTCAATGTTTTTCGCATAAGCGGCGATTGCCTCAAACAGGGCAACTTGTTGGCGGCCTGTGTGCTGGTTGCTCATATTAAAAATGTGTTTGAGCTCCGGGCTCTCGCGGAACATGCGCTGATAAAAGTGCGTCGTTAGCGCGGGGCCGGCTTGCTCCAGTAGAGGAATGGTAGCTTTGATAGTGGCGATGTGTTGGTCGGTAAGCATAAGGTTTTAGAATTCCTGGCAATTAAAAGTTGAGGCTGCCCAGCCCTTTAAGGGCGTAGCTGCGCAAGAGGTAGCCAACTTTGAGCGTCAGTGAGCAGGCGATGATGCTAATGTGAGCCGCAATTTGCACACCCAGCTCGAAATGAGCTTCAAAGACGAACGCGATAGCAATAGAGATGACGGCCCATAAGGCAGTGGCCACCAGTATGGCGTTGCCCCAAAACAGGCGCTGAAGCAGCGCGTCGTTGTCTGTGCTGTCGAGCTGCACGACCTTAGGGATTGAATAAGTATTCATCTCATTACTCTCCTGCTGATAGTTGGTACTCGCTAGATTGCAGGTAGGATGCCAAGTCGTATTAATTGATATAAATCAATGATCTGTGTGTCATTAAGCTACTGATCTAAATTGTTTGTTGTGATTTTGACTATGAATAATTGTTGTTATTTATACATAATGTAGTTAAAAAGACTATATGAATGAAATTACCTCCGCAGCACTGATTGCACTGGCGACAGATTTAACGGCCAGCTTAGGCGCCTCGGCGCGTTACGATCGCCTCCTTGATACGGTGCGCAAAACGATTCCCTGTGAGGCCGTTGCGCTGCTCTCATACTCTGGCGCCGTGCTCAAACCACTGGCTCAGCAGGGTTTGAGTCGGGATACTTTGGGGCGGCGTTTTGCGCTGTCTGAACATCCTAGATTTGCTGAGATCTGCAGTTCGCGTACAGCGGTGCGCTTTCCCGCTGACTGCGATTTACCAGATCCCTACGATGGCCTGCTGATCGACAGAGAGGGAGACTTGCCGGTGCACGCCTGTATGGGGCTACCGCTGTATTTCGATGACCAACTGATCGGCATACTAACCCTAGATAGCCTGAATGCCGGTGTCTTTGATGACATCCCCAACCGCACTCTAGAAGTCGTGAGTGCACTCGCGGCGGCTGCGTTAAATACAGCGCTGTTACTCGAGTGCTTGGAAAGTGTAGCGAATCACTCTAAGGAGCTGGTCAGTGAGCTAACCGAAGAGGCGCTGCAGCGCGATGGCGGTGAGCTTATCGGTCAGAGCGAGCAGATGTTGAAGCTGCAGCGCGAGATCAAAATTGCCGCGCCCTCTGATTTTACAGTGTTAATCTGCGGTGAGACTGGGGTGGGTAAAGAACTGGTGGCGCGGATGATCCATCGTGAGTCCACGCGCAGTGCTGGGCCTATGGTGTACGTCAACTGTGCGGCACTGCCTGAGAATCTTATAGAGAGCGAGCTTTTCGGACACGTGCGCGGTGCCTTCACTGGAGCCGAAAAAAAGCGCGCAGGCAAGTTTGCCCTCGCCGATGGTGGCTCGCTCTTTTTGGACGAAGTGGGTGAGTTGCCCCTTGCCGCACAGAGTAAATTATTGCGAGCGCTGCAGAATCGCGAGATCCAACCGGTGGGTCAGGATAGCGTTCAGCGAGTCGATGTGCGCGTGATTGCAGCGACTAATCGCGACCTAGCACAGGAGGTGCATCGCGGTGCTTTTCGCGCAGACCTTTTTCACCGCCTCAGCGTCTATCCGGTACAAGTACCGAGCCTGCGCGATCGCACCGGTGATGTACTCTTGTTGAGTGGCTATTTTGTCGAGCAGGTACGGCGCAAGCTAGGCGTGGTACAGCTCAAGCTCAGTGCCGCGTTGATGCGCGCCTTTGAGACCTACCACTGGCCGGGCAATGTGCGAGAGCTGGAGCACTTAATAGGCCGCAGTGCACTAAAGGCGCGCTCGCGCGACGGCGCCAGGGAAATAGTGTCGATTGAGCTTGGCGACTGTACCGAGCTTGCGAGTGTCGTGCCGAGCGTGCCAGCAGCTGTTAGCGAACCGCTGTCGCGGAGGGATATCCAATCGCTGCGCCACGCCACTGATGACTTTCAGCGCGGACTGATCTGCGAGGCGATTGCGCGCAACGACGGTAATTGGGCCGCTGCGGCGCGCGAGCTGGAAGTCGACCGCGCCAATTTTGGGCGTACAGCGAAACGCTTAGGTGTGAGGCAAATCAAATTAACCCAGCGTTGAACCCTCACTTATCCAAGCGCATTAGCATAATCCCTGATCCCAGAATGATTGCGGTACCCAGCCAGGTCATGGCATCGGGGATATCGTTAAAGATTAAGTAGCCCAGTGCCGTGGCGCTAATAATCTCCAAGTAGCGAAAGGGCGCCAGCACATTGGCTTGATTCAATGTGAAAGCCTTGCCCATCATCCAGTGTGTCAGTGCGGCAAAAAAGCCGAGCAGCAAGATGAGGCTGTAATCACTGGCTGCGATATGGTGCCAGCTCACAACGGCGAGATCTGTTCCCTGTCCGAGCCAGAGGAGTGTGCCGAGCATGGCAGTGCCTGCTAGGCTGATAAAGCTCTGCGCCTGAGTCGCTGAGATGCGCTCGCGCGTCGTGCGAATCAGCAGTAAGTAGAGTGCGAAAAACAGTGCAGAACACATTGGCAGCACCGCAGGCCAACCGTAGAGCTGCCAATTTGGGCGTATCACTATCATGGCACCAAGCAGCCCAACTGCCGCTAATACATAGCGCAGGGCCGAAGACTTTTCCTTTAAGAGCAAGGCTGAGAGCAGCATTAACAGCAGTGGTTCAATGAAGAATAGCGCAATTGCATTCGCCACAGGGAGGAAGGCAAGTCCCCAGATCATAAAGATGATTGCAGTGTTGACCAGTGCGGCACACAACAGCAGGCGCGCGGTGAGCGCACCAGGGTAGAGCAGGCGTGGCAAAGTGCGAGCTGCGGCCAATACAAACAGGGCTTGGCAGGCGACACGCAAGAAGCTGATTTGCACCGGTGAAAGTGATTTGGAGAGCATCTTGGCCAACACATCGACAGAGGGAAAGAGCAGCATAGCGATGATCATGATCCAAATACCGTACTGCGAGGATTGGCTAAAAGCTGTGGCGCGCTCGCTGAGCCGGGCGTAAACAGTGCGCATAGTGTCTACCTATTATCTTGTATATCGATGAGTGATTCTGTGCTGAGAAGGGTGAATCTGAGCAAATTGAATGAATGCCCAAGATGCTAACAAGTAATTTTTCTGCTACAAAGTGATAAAAATTCTTTTTTATTAGTAGAAAAACTAAATGATTAAATACGATCGCCGCCATTTGCCTCTCAACGCATTGCGCGCCTTTGAAGCGGCAGCCCAGCACTGCCACCTCGGCGATGCCGCGCGCCAGCTAGGTGTGACACAGGGAGCTGTCAGCCAGCAGGTTCGCGGCCTCGAGGCGCAAATTGAACAACCGCTCTTTATCCGCAAGCACAAGCGCTTATCACTCACACCGGCGGGGCGGCGTCTATTAGATAGCGTCAGTGAAGGGCTGGATGTCTTGAGTCGAGGTTTGGAGCAGTTAGAGACAGACAGCCAGCGTATGGAGGGAGAGCTGGTGGTGTGCTCCACCCCTTCAATTACGCACAATATGTTGATCAGTGTCATTGGGCGTTTTAGCCAGGATTATCCTGAAGTTAGGGTGAAGCTGTTACAGATAGCCCCCAGTTGCACTGCATTACCGCCAGAGTTCGATGTCTGCATTAGCTTTGGGCGTCCTGAGCAAGCAGAGGGACTTGTGTTGCGTAAATTGATGGCTGCACGCTTTTACCCTGTCGCTTCACCGGCCTTAATGCTCAACCGTCCGGCGATCGAGCTGGAGCACGAGCTGCTCGAGTATCCGCTGCTACACGACCGCTCTGACGGCTGGCGGACCTGGTTTGCTCAATTCGCTCAGGGGCAGCGCGAGGGCGTTTCAGGTAACACCTTTTTCAGTGATAACTACCAAGTCTTGATGGCTGCGCGCATGGGGCACGGTGTGGGGTTGGCAGAGTACTATGAAATTGCCGAGGATCTAGCGGCGGGGCAGTTGGTTTTACTCAATAGCCAAGGGGTGGAAACTGCGTATGACAGTTATTTGATTTTACCGCCAGAAGCGCGCCAAACCCGGCGCAGTCAGGTATTTGTCGACTATATCGAACAGCACCTCAGTGCGATGGCGAGCTACTTTCCAAATCAAGTTTTCGACTGACCAGGGAAGGTATGAGTAAGCCCCCAAATGTTCTCTGTGGCTAGCTAAGGGGCGATCTACGCTTTTTGTTAGTGCTCTTCGCCGGGCAACCAGCCCGCCTGTCATCGTGCCCTTTGGGTAAAGCACTGCCTCAATCACGAAAAATCCTGTGCGCCAGAGGTGTTTAGGACTTAATCGCATGTTCCTTGGCTAATTAA
>JBMZCU010000042.1:0-14971 GCA_049613705.1 Pseudomonadales bacterium
TCAGTGCCGGGCTATGACGATATCCTGCACAATATTAGTCACTTTGCGCAGCGCTTTGTGAAAGCCGAAAGTCAGTGTTATGACTTGGGGTGCTCTTTAGGGGCTTCCAGCTTGGCGATGAGCCGCGGTATTCAGGTCCCGGGTGTCAAGATCATAGGCGTTGATAATTCACGTGCTATGCTCAAGCGCTGCCAGCAGCACATTGAAGCGTATAAGCATCAAACTGAAATAGAATTACACTGCGCAGACATTCTAGACTTTGAAATTGATAATGCCTCAATGGCGGTACTCAATTTTACTTTGCAGTTTATTGAGCCGGCTCAGCGCGAGCAGTTGCTGAAACGTGTTTTTCAAGGGATGAACAGCTCTGGTGTGCTAATTCTGTCTGAAAAAGTTCGCTTAGAAGTGCAAGAGGATGATCAGCTCATTATAGATCTACACCACCAATTTAAGCGCGAAAACGGCTATAGCAATCTCGAAATCAGTCAAAAGCGCAATTTGCTAGAGAACGTTTTGCTTCCAGATACCCTCAATGAGCACTTAGCACGCCTACACAGCATTGGCTTTAGTCGCGTCTGCTGTTGGCAGCAGCGCTATAACTTTGTCTCAATTTACGCAGTGAAATAACCCTATGATAGATTACCAAAAGCTCGCCGCCGATTTGTCAGGCACAGATATTGCTGACTATGCAGAGTACTGGCCGCGAGCTGTTGAGCGTAAGATGACAGGTTTTACCCATGGTTTCATGGATCAGTGGCAAACCTTGATGGAAAATTTGCCTGACCTTGATAGCCAACATACTGAGCTAAAGGCAGAAGTGAGTGTGGGCTCTGCACAAGAGCTCAGTGCGGCTTTGAACGATACTCAGCGCGAACAGTTTATCGCGGATCTTAAAACGTTAGCGCCATGGCGCAAAGGGCCTTATCACCTTTACGGTATCCATATTGATACTGAGTGGCGCTCTGATTGGAAGTGGGATCGCCTATTGCCTTACATTACACCGCTCAATGGGCGCTCTGTTATCGATGTCGGGTGCGGCAATGGTTATCACTGTTGGCGCATGTTAGGTGAGGGGGCAAGTGTCGTGCTTGGCATAGATCCAACACAGAAATTCCTTGCACAGTTCAGTGTCTTAAAACGCTACCTAGGCGCGCAAAAGCCTGTTCACTTGCTGCCGATTGGTATCGAAGATATGCCCCAAGTAAAAGAGAGCGAAGGGGTTGATACTGTCTTTTCAATGGGGGTGCTCTATCACCGTAAATCCCCTATTGATCATCTGCTAGATCTCAAGGCCTTGCTCAAACCAGGTGGGGAGCTGGTGTTAGAGACAATTGTTGTCGATGGAGATGATCAGTGTGTATTTGTCCCGCCGGGGCGCTATGCGCAGATGCGCAATGTATGGTTCTTACCGTCGGCTAGAGCACTGGCGCTCTGGCTTAAAAAATGCGGTTTTAAGCAAGTAGATATAGCAGACATCAGCCGTACTGAATTGAGTGAACAGCGCGCGACGCCTTGGATGGACTTTCACTCACTGGAGAACTTTTTAGATCCCAGTGATCCAAGTTTAACTGTCGAGGGGCACCCAGCACCCAAACGTGCAATCTTGGTGGCTAAATTGTAGTTTTTGCTGCAAAAGTGTGCGGATTTAGTCTACATTATGAAAACGTTAAATCAGGGTAATCCGCGCTGGCAGTTATGAGAGCGAGAATAGAGTAGTTATGTCTTCAAGAGATGATTTGAAAATTGAAATGCCTTACTTTGGTTCGGCCAATCAAGATGAGCCAGAGGCAGATATTGTGGAAAAACAGCAAGCGTTGGCACGCAAGCAGTTCGAAGGGCGCGAAGGCAATTGGCTGAATTCAATCATCTTGATTTTATTGACGGCCTCTCTCGCAGTAATGGGGTATTTTGGTGTTGAGCTGAGAAAAAGCGTAGAGGCACAAAAGGTACAGGCACAAGCCAGCGATAAACGTATACTAGAGTTAGAGCAACTGTTGGCAGCGACTAAAGCTGAGGCACAAAAATCAGGTCAGAGCTTTGAGCAGAAATTAGAAGCGCAGAAAAAAGCGATGGATGATGCAATGAGCACGCAGTACAAAGCTTACGAAACGCAATTTGCCGAGTTGATCGCATCTGCCAAGGCACAACAACAAGCACAATTGCAACTCTTTGACGAAGAGATTGAAAAGCTAGATGCCAAAGTCAAGAATGCCCAAGAAGATGCGCAGGAAGAAATGGGCTTTATGACCAGCCAACAAAAGACCGCGCTGGCGGGGTTGGAAGACCGGCTCTCCGAAATGGCACAGTTGCGCACGGCATTGACCAACCTAGAAATTGCCCAAACTAAAACGCAAACGGATAAACAGGCGCTCGAGGAGAGTATTGCCAACCTTAAAGCTAATTATTTAGCGTCTAATTCGGCGCGAAAATCAGATCTTGCATCCCAGAAAAAAGAGTTAGATGCCCTAGATAAAGCGCTCGATACCTACAAGGTCAGTCAGCATAAGGTCATAGATAATTTGGCAAACAAAGTTGCAGCACTTGCAAAGAAAGCGGCTCCTAAGCTCGATGCTGCGGTGGTTGCGCGCTTGAGTAAAACTGAGCAGGCAATTAAAGCGATAGATGGCTCGCGGGCTAAAGTTAATCAGGATATCTTGCGTTTAAAAAGTAAAGTAAACAAAATTCAACTACAATTGCAGTAATTGTGACCCAACTAGGGAGTGTTAGCTGACCACATGAGTGGACCGGACAAAGTGACAATACGCGCGTTTTTCGCGCTGCGTTTAAAGGACCCAATTGCGCGCCAATTAGCAAGTACGGCAGATAGTTTGGGGATGTATGACAAGCAGCTAGAAGTGCAGTGGATAGATTCTGACAATTATCACCTAACACTGTGCTTTCTCGGTGATGTTGCACTGGATAAAATCGATGAGCTCGAAGCTAGTGCCCGTATTACACTGGCTGAGCAATCCTCGCTAAATATACACCTTAATCAGTTGGACTGTTATCAAGCAAACTCGCTTTGGACTTTAATAACGGCGAACCCAGGTCCCGGTGCGGGAATTAACAGTCTGCACCAGAAAATGGTCGACTTGGTTAAACGCGTTGGTATTGATTACAGTGATGGGGCTTTTAAGCCTCATATCACGCTGGGTAAGTTGCCACGTGACAATCATTTTACACCTCCAGCTCAGTGGCCGAGTGTGGACTTATTTTCCCTTGCCGATGCCGTAATTCTCTATCAGAGTAAGCTTACCGAGCGCGGCTCCATTTACACACCACTTGCTACTATTGAGCTACAAGATATTGCTTAATGCTTTGTGCTGCCTGATGTTATTTCTTTCTTCTGCATCGAGTTTGAATCTAAGTTGAGCACTCAAGCGTATATGCGATAAAGCTCTGCCATCAGTGCAAGCGCGCATAGGCTCTTGTATGTGAGTGGAACACCCGCAAATTTCTACTATATGGAATAACTATGACAACCTTTCTAAAGCGTATGGTCGCGACAATGGCACTTGGTATTATGGGTACTACTGTTCAGGCTGCGCAGAGCGATGATCAGCAGTATTGGAACCAAATACTCGAGCGAGCGAAGGGGCAGACGGTTTACTTTAATGCCTGGGGGGGATCTCAGGTGATTAACGACTATATACGCTGGGCCGCTGATAGGGTCGAAGCTGAGTACGCTGTCAGTGTCAAGCATGTAAAAGTTACGGACACAGGTGATGTGGTTAGCCGTGTATTAGCTCAAAAAACAGCTGGTAGAGATAGCGATGGCAGTGTCGACCTGGTTTGGATTAACGGTGAAAACTTTAAGGCGATGAAGCAACACGGTTTACTCAGTGCCCCGTTTACCGCAGATCTGCCAAATTATGCCTTAGTCGATGTAGAGAATAAGCCAAGTACACTGTTTGACTTCACCACACCTGTAGAGCACTTAGAGGCACCTTGGGGGATGGCGCAACTGGTATTCTCTTACGACAGTGCACACATTGAAACACCGCCTAACAGTATGCACGAGCTATTACAATTGCTAGAGAAGTACCCCGGGCGCTTTACCTATCCTGCACTGCCAAATTTTCACGGCACTACGTTTGTTAAACAAGCGCTACTGGAGTTAGTTGAAGATCCGAGTGTGCTCAGTGAGGATGTGTCCAAGGCAGACTTTGCACGGGTTACCGCGCCGCTTTGGCAGTATCTCGATAAGCTGCACCCTCTTATGTGGCGCCAGGGGAAAGCATTTGCGCAAGGCGCGCCGCAGATGAAAAGCTTAATGAATGACGGTGAAATACTGCTTTCATTTAGCTTTAACCCGAACGATGTCGCCAATGCGATTGCCAATGATGAACTGCCGCACAGTGTAAAGAGTTATGTCCACACAAAGGGTAGTTTGGGAAATTCGCACTTTGTGGCGATTGCCTTTAACGCAAAAGCGAATGAGGGCGCGCAAGTGTTCGCCAATTTCTTGCTTTCACCTGAGGCACAGCTACGCAAAGCGGATATCGCTGTCTGGGGGGATCCTACAGTACTGGCAATGTCAAAGCTCAGTGTTTCACAGCGCCAGGCATTTACTGAGCAAATGAGCGCACCGGGGCAGCTGAACAGTGAGCAGTTGGGGCGCGTTTTAGCTGAGCCGCACTCTTCATGGGTGAGCGCGCTTGAAAAGGCATGGCTAGCGCGATACGCGCAATAAGAGCGTAAAAGACGTGTCAGTTAAGCACGTCGGCCTATGGCTGATCGGTGCTTTTTTTGTGCTGCCTGTAGCCTTGGGGGTTATCGGTACTTGGTTGCCTGCCTTCGGTTTTTTACCTGGGGTAGGTGGCCGCGAGCTTGGGCTTGATGCCTTTAACGCAGTACTATCCTACCCAGGCCTTAGCACGAGTTTATATGTTACGTTAGTGTCTGTGCTGCTCTCGACTGTTTTAGCTTTCCTCTTTAGTCAGTGGCTGTGCCTTGCGTTGTACAAACGCCGCTTATGGCGGCGGATGAGTGTTAGTTTAGCGCCTTTGATGGCCGTTCCCCATCTGGCATTTGCTGTTGGTTTTAGTTTTTTAATTTCGCCCAGTGGTTGGCTATTACGCATCGTTTCACCCTGGCTTACAGGATTTGAGTTACCACCAGATTGGCTTATTCTCAAAGATAGCAACGCGCTGAGCTTGGCGCTGGTGTTGTTTCTCAAAGAAATACCTTTCTTTTTACTGATGTCGCTCTCTGCGCTCACTCACTTCGATGCTCAGAAAACACTGCACATTGCTCAATCACTTGGCTACAGCCGAGCGCAGGCTTGGTGGAAGCTTGTTTTTGTGCAAATGTATCCACAGTTGAAGCTGCCTTTTTTTGCCGTGCTTTCATACAGTTTGTCGGTGGTGGATTTAAGTCTTGTGTTGGGGCCTTCCGCGCCTCCAACGTTTGCCGTTTTGATAGATCGTTGGTTCAACGATGCAGATATTAGTTATCGCTTACAAGGAGCCGCTGCCAGTGTCGTATTGTTGGCGTTGAGTCTTTTACTGTTTGTGATTTATGTGACCTTTGAAAGGACGCTCATTTACTGCTCTCGGCACTGGCTGGTGGCAGGGCCTCGTGTTAAAGCGGGTATCACGGAACGTTTGCGCCCACTGCAAGCGCGGTTAGCCGTTATGCTACTGTGGCTGTGCTTTATCGGAGCTGTTAGCGCGCTTATCTTGCTCTCCCTGAGCAAACGTTGGCGCTTTCCAAATCTACTACCAGATGCAGTTAGTGCAAAACACTGGCTGAGGTTGCAGCAAGCGTTAATTGAAGCGGCAGTCAATACTTTGAGCATAGGGCTGTGCGCTACTCTTATTGCAGGCGTCTTCGCAATTGCTGTGCTCGAGTGGCAGAGCCGCAGTGAAAATACGACCACGGGTAGAGCATCAACCTTAATGGTATTTTTAATTTATACGCCACTGCTGCTCCCTCAGGTTTCTTTTCTTTTTGGGGTGCAAGTTCTCTACACTTACGTGTATCTAGATAGCACATTTGCAGGTGTCATTTGGCTGCATTTTATTTTTGTATTCCCCTATGTTTATCTGACGTTGGCGAAGGCATATTTTGCGTATGATCAGCATTACCTGCTTCAAGCTAGATCACTTGGCCGCAGTTATTTAAGTTGTTTGGTAAGGGTGAAGCTTGCGATGTTGACCAAGCCGATAAGCTTCGCGTTGGCGACGGGTTTTGCTGTGAGTAGTGCGCAGTATTTGGCGACAATCTATGCTGGAGGAGGGCGCTTTGAAACACTGACGACACTCACGGTTGTGCTACACAGTGGCTCGAATTTACCTCTCAGTGCAGTGGCTGCGTTGTGGCAAATGGCATTGCCACTTATTGTGTATCTCATGGCGATTGGTCTGCCAGCGCTCTTTTTCCGCCGCAGACAAGGTATGTAGGCGTTGTTTTACGCCGTTTTCACAAGGATTCAATAATAATTCTCATTTAATGTAGAGGTGTGTCGTATAGCGCACCTCAGTTAACACGCAAATGAGAGGCTATTGTGAAGACGCTTTTAATACTGACCAGTCACAGTGAAGATTTGGACTTTGAGTACGTTGATTTTGTGCGTCAGTTGGCAACTGTGTATAGAGTGATTTTAATCTGTAAGTCCGGCTACGATGGACGTTTATTGAAGCTGGGCCTGGTCGTTCACTTTATAACCAGCCATTCAAAGCTCGATTTAAAAGCGCTAACGTCGATTAGACATATTGTCAAAGACGAACAAGTGGATGTGGTTTATTGTCAAAACAACAGGTGGTTAACCTTAGCGGTGTTTAGTAGTTACTTTTTGCCGCATAAGCCTGCGATTTTTTGCCGCAGGGGTATCTGTAAAGGAGTAAGTAAGTTCAAGTTAGATGACCTTCTGACGTATTTTAACCGGCGTTTGAGCGGTGTAATTACGATCTCGGACGCCGCGAAAAAGGCAATGCTCAATGTTGGATATGACAGCGCTAAGGTTGTTTCAGTACGACCGGGGATAAATCCGGATGATTTTCCCCTGCGGGTATCAAGCCAATCATTTCGAGAGCGCTTCGCAATCAATAAAGAGGCACTGTTAGTTATGACAGTTGCAAATGAACGTCCAGTAAAGGGTTTAGATAGGCTTTTCAAAGTGGCGCAAAGTCTAGTGGGTGAAAACGTCCATTTCTGTGTGATTGGGCGAGGGTGTGACAGAGCGCTGTTGGATAAGTATAACCTTGAGGATTCAGGCAATGTGACGTTTTTAGGGTATCAAGAGCGCGCCTATCAATATTTGAGCGCAGCTGATATCTACGTTCAGCCATCGCGTGAGGAAGGCTTGTCATACAGCTTGGCACAGGCAATATTGCAAGGATGCTGTCCAGTAGTGACTGATGTAGGAGGGATGGTTGAATTGGTAGAGCATAAGGTTAACGGCCTTGTTGTTTCAAATGACGAGGCGTTAGTTGTCAAACAAATAAGAGCGTCAATTTTCGAGTTGATGGTGAGTCAAACGCAGCGACAGCAGTTTGCAATTAAAGGGGCTGAGATGCTATCGCAGCGATTCAATGCACAGCGTATGGCAGAGGCTACTAGCGCTTTTTTTGAGCAAAGCATGGAATTTAACCGCTTGAATGAAGTCGCTGCAAGTCGCGACATTCGCGATATGGTGTTTTAGAGCATTTTTGTCCTTGTGTTTAGCGCTTTAGTCGCTATTGGTAGTTAAGATGCTGAGGTATATTTTTGTTTTAGGCAGAGGTTAGTTTTTATACTGTAAGTGGCTGTTTTAAAAGCGTGCGATAGTTAGCGGCTGTTAAGGTGTTTGTAGTGGCATAGATACAAGTAACGTTTGATAGAGGTTGAAGAGTATTGTTTGAATTAAAGGGTGTTAATGTACTGCGAAAGGGGGAGGCGCTCTTTCCAGAGGTGAACTTAACATTGGATGCCGGGCAGTTGGAAGTTGTTATGGGGCCTAGTGGATGTGGTAAATCGAGTTTGCTGGCGGCAATAGCGGGCACACTGGGGCGTGATTTTAGCGTCAGTGGCGAGATTTTACTCGAGCGGCGCTCTATTTGTACTTTACCGATAGAATTGCGCCAGGTTGGTTTGCAGTTTCAAGATGACTTGCTGTTTCCCCATTTAGATGTAACCGGGAATCTACTCTTTGCGCTGGCGCAGGGGGATCGTCAAAAGCGTCTGCAGCAGGTTCAACACGCATTGGTTTGTGCGGGCCTAGAGGGGTTTGATAAGCGCGATGTGGCGACGCTTTCAGGAGGTCAACGGGCGCGCATCAGTCTGTTGCGCACTTTGTTGGCCAAGCCAAAACTACTGCTTTTGGATGAGCCTTATTCGCGCCTCGATCAAGCGTTAAGAGCATCCTTTCGCCAATTTGTCATCGATCAACTTGATCAATACCAAACACCTGCACTTTTGGTGACCCACGATATCCAAGACTGCCCTAACGAGCGTTACTACGACCTTCAACGAGGAGAGTTTGTATTATGCTAGACCGTTGGTCTCTCCCCGTATTGGGTCCTCTACTTAAACGCACAGCGAGCGTATTCAAAAACGCAGGTCTAAGCGCTAATCAAGTGACACTCGCAGGTTTTGCCATTGGTATGGGGGTACTGCCTGCGCTTGCGTTACAGTGGTATGCACTGGCGGCTGTGTTAATTGTGATTAATCGTTTTTGTGATGGGATTGACGGAGCCCTAGCGCGACAGACACAGCCCAGTTATGCTGGTGGTTTTTTAGATATAGTGCTCGACTTTATTTTTTACAGTGCAGTAGTGTTTGGTTTTGCGTTGGCAAACCCCGAACATAATGCGCTTGCAGCTGCAGCACTGATTTTCTCGTTCATGGGAACCGGGGCGAGCTTTTTGGCTTTTGCGATCATGGCTGAGCGCCGTGAGATTAAGAGTATGGTTTATCCAAATAAGGGGTTTTACTACTTAGGAGGAATCGCAGAGGGGACAGAGACGATTGCGCTGCTGCTGTTGTGCTGTTTACTACCACAGTACTTTAGCGTCATCGCTTACAGTTTTGCTGCACTTTGCTGGGTGACCACACTTACGAGAGTGGTCGGTGGATATCACTCGCTGCGCTAGTAGGAGGTGGGTTGAGTAGCATCGTTTTAGTAAGTACTTTGTTACGCCCACTGTGTTTGGCCTCATAAAGGGCTTCATCAGCTGTTTGAATAAGTGTATCACCAATGTCTTTGGCTCTACTGCCGATTAAGTGCGCCTGTGGGTAGAAGCAAGATAAGCCAATGGATGTAGTGATATTGATGGCTTTATCCACCGTCGTTTCAAACAAGTGTGTCGCCACCTTTAAACGCACATTTTCGGCAATCGCCGCGCCTTGCTGTGCGTCGCAGTTCGGCAGTAATATGGCGAACTCCTCACCGCCAAAGCGCGCTAAAAAATCAGTGTTTCGCACTTGTTGTGAGATGATTTGGGCAAACGTCTTTAAAATGGCGTCACCGCTGGGGTGGCCATAGGTGTCATTGACGCTTTTGAAGTGGTCAATATCAAGGAAGAGCAGGCTCAGTGGCTGCTGTTGGCGCTGTGCACGTTGAATAGCTTTTTCTATTTCTAAATCAAAGCTGTGGCGATTAAACAGCTTGGTCAGCATATCTGTGCTGCTTAAATGAGCAAGGTTTTCATGGATAATGCAGTTCTCAAAACACACCGCCAAAAGAGAGGAGAGGCGCTCTAGATATTCGTAGCGGTAGTCTGCGTGATAGCGGGTCAGTTCACGTGAACCTAGATGCAAGCTGCCAATCAGTCTACCTTTGTTGCGCAGGGGTAATAGCACGCAGCTGAGAACAAAAGGGTTATCAGGGAACACTTTTTTGCGCAGTGCACGGTCAATTTCGCCAGCAATGATGTCACGGCCGTGGTAGAGCTGTTCGATAGGTTCAATGGAATTGTAGAAAGATAGCTGTCGTTGATGTTCAGCGGGCAGCTGTTTTAGCAGCGGCCTAGCCATTTCATTATCGTCATTAATGAAAAGGGTTACTGCGCTGAGTTTGAACTCTTGCTTGAAGTCTCTCAGTAACAAGGCAATCAGCTCAACCAGCTTATCACAGGCGAGAAAACGTACTTCAATGTCGATAAAGCGCTTGAGGATTTGCTCGTTGCGCTGCGCTTCAGCGATTGCAATGCGCAACGTTTTCTTCAGCTTTTCGTTTTCCTCTTTGAGAGCTTTCGCATCTATCGCCAAGTCGATACCTATAGAAATTATGCCTATTTTTCGTGCAGTATTTTAGCACAGCTGGGCGGCCTTGTTACTCTCCCTGCCACAAATACTCAGAGAGCCTAACTTTATTGTTGCTAAAGATTACCCCCTCGTCTTGGAGTAAGCCCTTTTGTGTTAAAAACCGTGGGCTGCCTACCTCAAAGGATAGCTTACCCTGAGAATTTAGCACCCTAAACCAAGGGATTTTACTACCCTCTGGCAGCTCAGATAAATAGCGCCCGACGGCTCTCGCTTGCCTGGGAAGGCCAGCCATTTCGGCGACTTTTCCATAAGTACATACTCTACCTGGTGGAATGCTGACAATAACCTGCCAAACACGTTCTCTGTTAGATGCGATCATAATTGGTTTGCCTTGCGGTACTTGCCTTTGTAATCGAAAATGCGTTCGCTAATGCGCCAGTAGTGTGTGTGCTTTCGCGCTATGACGAAATCTGGCGCGATAAATTGCTGCTCTAAAGCGATAATTTGTGCACAGCTTGTGAGTTTGGTGACATCTATACGCGGGTCTAAGGTACGCTTAAAAAGTTGGCGAAAGATTTTTTGCTGTACCTCTTTGCCAAAATCGAATGACTCTACCAGTGTTTCTCCCTGTTCATCGTGGTAAGTCACTTTAAGTTTACTGCCATTGCTTTCCATGCTCAGCCCTTGGCAGCGGATGACTTTTGCATCTTTGAGCTGCAGCGCTTTTTTGAGTTGGTCATCAGGGTCGACAAGCGCGTGTTGGCAAGTCGCGCAACTGCGAGCGGCAATATCGTTTTCCGCATTACACTGTGGGCAGTTCTTAAAGCGAAACCTGAAGTCACAGCGCTTGATGGAGCCGGTAATAGGGTCGCTAGCGATTCCCTGACAACGTCTGCCGTGATGCTCGATAATGTGACCGTTTTCATCACATTTACCCCAGAAAATATTCGCAAACTCACACAGGGGGCAGAATACTTGAACGGCTTCGCATTGGCTATCGGGTTTAGGTTCCCCGACTTCGGGCTGGAATAGATTGAATTGACTTGCGGTGTAATCGAGTACTAAACAGTCTTTTTTTCCGGGAAAGAGGCGCAGTCCGCGCCCGACAATTTGCTGGTACAAGCTTACAGATGCTGTGGGGCGTAGTAGCGCAATAACATCGACGTGAGGAGCATCAAACCCTGTGGTCAGGACAGAGACATTGACTAGGAATTTTAGCTCGCGTTCTTTAAAGCGCGTAATGAGTGCGTCGCGATCTGTGCTATGAGTCTGCCCTGTGATTACTGCGCTGTGCTGCTGCGGTAAATAAGATAGAATCTCCGTGGCATGTTTAACGGTCGCCGCGAAAATCATTACGCCCTGGCGCTGTGCAGATTTCTCTATAACTTGATCTATGATTGAGCGTGTAACTCGCTGTTTACGTTCAAGCAGTTGGTTGAGGTCACTCTGTTTAATGGTATTGCTTTCATAGCCGGGTAACGCGTCAAAATTGTAGCCTTCAACGGCTGCATCAAAGCGCTCGGGCTTTGTTAGGTAGCCGTGTTTGATCATATAGCTTATGGGGAGTTCATAGATACAGTGAACAAAGGGCTTTTCCAGCTCTGAACGGGCAAATCCACGATAGTGATATTGGTAGATCCAGCCAGAGTCTAAGCGGTAGGGAGTGGCAGTTAAGCCGACTACTTTGAGTTGACTGTTCTGTACTTTTAGCTGTGCAAGCGTTTTAGCGTATTGGCTATCTTCATCGTCACTGATGCGGTGGCACTCATCAATGATGACTAAGCTAAAAAAACGTGTAAATGAGGATAAGTTACGCACGGCAGATTGGACGCTGGCAAATACAACTTTTGCACTGCTGTCACGCTGTTTTAGGCCTGCTGAAAAAATGCTGCTCGAGAGGCCGTAGCTGGCAAATTTGGCCTGGTTTTGTTCCACCAACTCTTTGACATGCGTCAGTACCAGCACCGGGTGTTTAGCAAGTGATGCAAGTTCGGCGATGACCAAGCTTTTACCAGCACCTGTGGGCAATACGATGACAGCGGGTGAATTACTGCGCTTAAAATGCTGAATAGTTGCCCTTACGGCATCGTGTTGATAGGGGCGAAGAGTAAATTGTGTCATAGAAACCGGTTCAGGGAAGGTGCGATCAAGTCCAAAAGCGCTCTGGTGAGCAGCACGGGTAGCTTAGATATTCACACCTTTGTTCGAAAGCTTATTAAGGGCGACGCCATTAACTTTTTCTTTCGTGGGTCAGTGTGACTAATGGCTATGCTCATTAGCCTCTCGTTCCTCCACAGCGATCAGTGGCATGCTAAAGGTGTTTAAAGCCTTATTCGCACCTTTCTTAGCAAAAAGCGTAAAAAGATTGTGACTTAATTATAGCTGATTCAGTCTAAGGAGGGCGCGTATTAATTGTCTCATCGTAAAGGGCTTGCTTAACGAAAGTTAAACGAATGTTCGGGCTAAGGTATTCTACCGTTGTCATTATCTGACTATAATGAGTACAAGCGTTTGGCGAGAGATCAAGTAGGTAATTGCATCGTAAAAGATAGTGATTACCGCTGAAGCTTACTTCAAAATGGAACTCTACTTTTAATGGAGAATTTAACACATGTTTTTTGATCAATATGTATTACCTTGGATCATAAATATCGCAATGGCTGCCGCTATATTCATCGTCGGTCGCATTGTTATTAAAATGATCATAGGGTTGTTGAAAAAACTACTCAATAAATCGAGCATGGATCCTATGCTCGTCAACTTTGTAACCTCAATAGGCAACGCCATATTGTTGCTGGTGGTTATTGTTGCAGCACTCAATCAATTGGGTGTTGATACTACGTCGCTAATTGCTGTGATCGGTGCGGCAGGTTTGGCGATCGGCTTATCATTGCAAGACTCCCTGAAGAACTTTGCCGCGGGTGTCATGCTATTGGTCTTTAAGCCATTCAAAGCAGGGGATTTTGTCGAGGCCGGTGGTGTAACAGGTATTGTTGAGAATGTTGCTATTTTTAACAGCGTTATGCGCACGGGAGATAACCGCGAAGTTATTGTGCCAAACGGTGCAATTTACGGCGGAGTGATCGTCAACTACTCAGCGCGCGATACGCGTCGCGTTGATATGGTTTTTGGCATTGGCTACGGTGACGATCTGCGCAAGGCAAAAGCACTGCTCAGCGAAATTATTGCCGAAGACAGCCGTATATTACCAGAGCCAGAGCCTGTAATTGCCGTTTCCGAGCTAGCCGACAGCAGCGTGAACTTTATTGTGCGACCATGGGTTAACAGCGCTGATTATTGGGCTGTATTGTGGGAGACCACAGAGAAAGTTAAACTGCGCTTTGATGAAGAAGGTATTAGCATTCCATTCCCGCAAATGGATGTTCATGTACACAAGCCAGACTAAGTAAATATGAGAGTAGCCCCGCCTGTTCGGGGCTTTTTTATGAAAATAATTGATCGGATACTCAGCGTTTTTTTTCTGCTTTTGATTAAGGCTTATCAGTACTTGATTAGCCCATTGCTTGGCAGTAATTGCCGTTTCTACCCAACCTGTTCCAGTTATACGCGCGAGGCCATTGAAGTTCACGGTGCAATTAAAGGCGTGTGGCTCGGAGTAAAGAGAATTCTTAAATGCCACCCATACAGTGACGGGGGCGTTGATTTGGTGCCGCAAAAAGCGTGTAAAACAGACGAAAAGTAGTATTAGCGGTGCACTTTATGCCCAGATTAATGATGCTTATCGGAGAATCGATGCTGTGACAATGTCTCCAATCAAATAGGATTGAAGAGCATTGCCACAAGGTATGAGAGGCGTTGGTAAACGTTAATTAATCGGACAGTTTGAGGGTGCTCTGAGTGTGGGCGCGAATGCGTCTGGCCAACTGCTCGTCCTCAACCAGCGACTGTCCATAAGAGGGGATCATTTCCTTTATCTTTTCCTGCCACTGCGGCTGCTGCAAAGCCTCGCCGAAGCAGCGCTCAAGTACAGTCACCATAGTGTTAACGGCTGTTGATGCACCAGGAGATGCACCTAGCAATGCTGCCAGAGAGCCATCTGAAGCGGCGACTACTTCCGTCCCAAACTCGAGTTTACCTTCGCCGTTGGCATCCTTTTTGATGATTTGTACGCGCTGCCCCGCATCTGCCATGGACCAATCACTGCTTGACGCTTGCGGATAGAATTCGCGCAGAGATTCAATACGCTCTTTGTCAGATTGAAATACTTCGCTGATGAGGTATTTCGTCAAATCCATATTTTTCATGCCCACAGCGAGCATGGGCTTGATGTTATCAAGTTGAATACTGCCGAACAGGTCTTTCTTCGAACCTTTTTTGAGGAATTTTGTGGTAAAACCTGCGAAGGGGCCAAACAGTAGAGCCTTTGTGTCGCCAATATTACGTGTGTCTAAATGCGGTACTGACATTGGCGGTGAGCCGACGGGAGCCTTGCCATACACTTTGGCGTTGTGCTGGTTGACGATCACAGGGTTAGTACAGACTAGCCATTGACCTGTTACAGGGAAGCCGCCGTAGCCTTCGCACTCTGGGATTTCAGATTTTTGCAACAGTGGCAGTGCACCACCGCCAGCACCTAGGAAAACGAACTTTGCTTGAATATCAAACTTTTTACCGTGTTTGGGTTCAAGGGTTACCGTCCAGCTTTTGTCTGCATTTTGTGAAAGGTCATCGACAGAGTGGCCAACCATTAGGCTGAATTTTTCATCTTTGGCCATTTCAGAAATCATACTGCGAGCAATCGCGCCGAAATCGACATCGCTTC
>JBMZCU010000043.1:0-14968 GCA_049613705.1 Pseudomonadales bacterium
GGAACCCTTATGGTTTGGGTGGTTGCTGACAAAACGCTCGGCGGCAGTTACAAATGCGGCCAGGCTGCCTTTCATATCGGCGGCACCGCGACCCCATAGCATGCCATCGCTGATGGTCGGCTCGAACGGCGGATAGGTCCAGTTTTCGGCCGGGCCGGTAGGAACCACATCGGTATGGCCTGCAAAGCAGAACACCGGCCCGCTGTCGCCGCGGCGAGCCCAGAAGTTTTTAGTGTCTTCAAAATGCAGGCGTTCGGCGCTGAACCCCAGCTTTTCCAGGCGTTCGAGCATCACATCCTGGCAGCCGGCATCTTCAGGGGTAACAGATTTGCGTGAGATGAGATCGCAGGCCAGTTCAATCGTGGGGGAGTGATTCATAGAAAGCTCTTGTTAGGTGAGGGAGGGAAGAGGGGAGCAGCGCTCCCCGTTGGCACAGTTATACCGAGCACTAGTTGTGCTTGTGCAGTGCCTCGTTCAGCTCAATGGCAGATTTGTTGGTCTTAACTTCGATGCGACCGTTCTGCGAGTTGCGGCGGAACAATAAGTCCGACTTTCCAGAGAGCTCCGCGGCTTTAACCGTGGCGACTTCGGCGTTGTTCTCATCGAGAATTGTGACCTTGGAGCCCGCAGTGACATAGAGACCGGCTTCGAGCGTACAGCGATCGCCCAGTGGAAGGCCAAGGCCTGCGTTGGCGCCGAGCAGGCAGTTTTCACCGACAGAGATCACGACGTTGTTGCCGCCAGAGAGTGTGCCCATGGTGGAAGCGCCGCCACCGATGTCAGAACCGTTGCCGACAACCACGCCCGCTGAAATACGACCTTCAACCATGCTGACACCCAGAGTGCCCGCATTGAAGTTGATGAAGCCTTCGTGCATGACCGTAGTGCCTTCGCCGACGTGTGCGCCCAAGCGGATGCGTGAAGCATCGCCGATGCGAATGCCGGCGGGAACTGCGTAGTTGGCCATCTTGGGGAATTTATCGACAGACAGCACATCCAGCACACGGCCTTTGAGGCGCGCAGCCAGTTGACGGGCGGAAAGATCTTCAAGTGCAACCGCGCCTTCGTTAGTCCAAGCGACGTTTGGCAGCAGTGCGAACTGGCCAGTCAGGTCGATATTGTGCGGTTGTACCAGGCGCTGTGATAGCATCGTCAGCTTGAGGTAGGCTTCAGGTGTGGTCGCAGGTGCGCTGTCCGTCGCTAAAATGGTGACGACAAGTGGCTGCTCAGTACCTTTAAGGCTATCTACCAGTGCCGCCTGCTCGGCAGCACCACAGCCGCAGAGCGCTGCGCTCAAATCGGTTAGCTGTTCTTGGCAGATTTCCAGGGCAGCGTCGCCACCTTCATAACCCACGCACTCAGCGATGGCTTCTACCATGGCGCTGTCTGGGTTGATAAGGGGTTGGTTGTAGTAGACTTCGAGCCAGTCGCCGCTAGAAGACTGAGTACCTACACCTATTCCGAATGCAAAAAAGCTCATTTTTATTCTCTCTCCGTAATCTATCAAGTATTCAAAAATAACTGGCTGAACGCGTCGGCTTTGAAACCGACCTGCGCGCGCTCGCCGAGCAGGGTGACCGGGCGCTTGATTAGCGTTGGCTGCTCAAGCATCAGTGCGATGGCGCTGTCGCGGTCGATATTGTCTTTTTGTTGGGCGTCCAGTTGGCGCCACGTGGTGCTGCGGGTGTTCAGCAGCGCCTTCCATTCCAGCGATTGCAGCATAGTATCGAGCAGCGCGCGATCTAAGCCCTGTTCGCGAAAATCGTGGAACTGGTAATCGATCTGCTGTGACTCCAACCACTTGCGAGCCTTCTTTACGCTGTCGCAGTTTTTAATGCCATAGAGTGTGGCGCTCATTTAGATAATCCCTCTACATAGTTGCGAATGCGCTGCGCACCTTCGAGGCACTCTTCGAGTGTGGCGACTAGTGCCATGCGTACATAGCCTTTGCCTGGAATCTGGCCGTCAACCTCGCGTGACAGGTAGCTGCCGGGCAGTAGTGTCAGGTTTTGCTCGGCGAAGAGACCCTGGGCAAATTGCTCATCGTCGATAGGTGTTTTGGCCCACAGGTAAAAGCTAGCCTCAGGCTGAGACACTTCTAGCACTGGGCTTAAAATCTCAACCACCTTGGCGAATTTCTCGCGGTAGATATCGCGGTTTTGCAGGACGTGCGCTTCGTCTTCCCAGGCGGCGATAGAGGCTAATTGGTGCTGTACTGGCATCGCACTGCCGTGGTAGGTGCGATACTCCAGGTAGGGCTTGAGCAAGGCGCTGTCTCCGGCGACAAAGCCCGAGCGCAGCCCTGGCAAATTAGAGCGTTTAGACAAACTGTGCATCACCACGCAGCGCGCGTAGTCGTGGCGCCCAAGGGAGGCGCAGGCCTCCAGTAGACCGACCGGCGGCGCGGCTTCATCGAAGTAAATTTCGGAGTAGCACTCATCGCTGACGATGATGAAGTCGTGTTTGTCGGCCAGTGCGATGAGCTTTTGCAGCGTTGCGAGCGGTGTGACAGCGCCCGTTGGGTTGCTCGGCGAGCAGATGATCAGCATCTGGCAGCGCGCCCACGTTTCGTCATCGATCGCATCGTAGTCGGGGATGAAGCCTTTGTCAGCGCTGCAGTTGAGGTAGTAAGGCTGTGCACCTGCCAAGTTCGCCGCCCCTTCGTAAATTTGGTAGAAGGGGTTGGGGCAGAGCACGAGTGCTTCATCGCTGCGGGTGATCGCCGCTTGAATGAAGGAGAAAATGGCCTCGCGGGTGCCGTTGACCGGCAGCACGTGATCGGCGGCGGTCAAACTGCCTGCAGTCAATGCAAAGCGGCGCTGACACCAATTTGCAATGCTCTGGCGCAGAGCGTCCGTACCTTTGGTTGTCGGGTAGTTGGCCAGCGCTTGAATGTTGTTCGCGATACACTCGGCGACAAAGCTTGGCGATGTATGTTTAGGTTCGCCAATCGAAAAGGCAATGTGCGGTAGATCGACAGGCGTGACCTGCTCTTTTAGCGCCCGCAGTTTCTCGAAAGGGTAGGGCTGGAGTTCAGCGAGTTCGGGGTTCATTGCATCCTCGGGCTGTGTTGCCAAATAAAACAGCTGGTGATTATAGCTCAGCTGTTGCTGATTAGACATGTGCTAATTACGCATAAATCAGCTGCTCTGCGACAGCTGTTTGGCTACGTGTAAAAGGGCGGTGTATATCTAGCCCCACCCGCTCTGCTAGGCTGTCGGTGGGTAGGGCTTCGCTGTAGCGTGACTAACTATTGAGTATCAATAGCGGCAGCTTAAGTATGGGGTCATCAATGGTTGCAGCGAGTGCGATAACGGCAATCAACAGGCCGACCGTCAAGCAGTACCAGACAGCGGAAAACACCTGGCCGTACCTGTCCAGTGGCAAAAGATGTGTGCGGTGTCGGGTGCGCCACTCAAAGAGAATCTCGAAGCTGCCGATTGCCAATAACAGCGCGAAGAGCGTCAAGTTGAGGCTCCAGCACAAATATACCCCCGCGGCAGCGGCCAGTGTGCACAGAATAACGCCTGCGCGGGAGTTGGCAGAAAAGCTAATACTCTTGAGAATGTGACCGCCATCTAAAGGCAGTATAGGGAGCAAGTTGAAGAGGTTGAGCAGTGCATTGAGCGAAGCGAGTGCGGCAAAGAAAACCTCATCGGTGATCACGTAGAGCAGCAGCGCGGCAATCGACAGTAAAAGGCCAAATGTCGGCCCCATAATTGAAATAACAACATCCTGCCAGCGGGTGTTGATTTTGCTATCGCTCAATGCCAGTCCGCCGACGAAAGGTATTAAATAAATGCCCTTGGTCGGCATCTTGAAGTATTTCATCGCGCGAATATGGCCGTATTCGTGGACGACGAGACAGGCGATCAGCGCCAGAGCGAATTCGAGGGAGAAAAGCCAGCTGTAAGCGGCTAAGCTGGCGCCGGCAAAGAGCACTTTGATCGCCTTGGCGCTCTTGAAGAGTTTAAGGCCCAGTGATCCCAACCCGATAATACTGATTTTGGATTTGCTGTGTGGCTTGAGGTGCGGCACTTGCTGTTCGACATCTTTGCTGTTGCGCGAGCCCGTGCTGACAACGCAGTCGTCGATAAGAAGCTCATACTCGATCAAAAAAGGCTGCCAAGTAAGGGTGAAACGCAAGGTGCAGGTAAGTGTGCGCTCACCTTGCTGGAGTTCAAAGGTGTGCTCTTGCTGTGCACTTTGTTCGCTGCGGGCGCTGCGCTGTGCAACGAGTGTATGGTCCCAGTAAAGTTGCTGCCAGCCGGCCATAGATCCCTCAAGGCGAAGTTGGCGCCCCAGGCAATCGATATTGAGTATTTCCAAAGTGTGTTCCGCGGATCAAATAAGCGCGATTCTAGCAAAAGTGCTTAAGTGACGCACCGCCTGTATTAACCCGTTTTAAAATGGTGCACAACACTGTCTGTCACGCTTGAGTGAGATGGCATAGCCAAGGGGTGGCTCAGGTGTTGAGATAAGTGCAGTTTTACTGCATAGCAGCCTTAGATTTTCTGTGTGTACAGTTGCTGATTTGTGTTGACAGCCTGCTGGCTCGATTGCCAGAATCCCCTTTTAAATCGCTGCTATACTGCAGTCATTGCACGAGGGGAGCGCCGGGCTAAATAGCGGGTTTCTCGGGCATGTAAGTGTCGCAAATAGAACCGCGCAACAGGGGGGAAGCCCTGTTTCAAGATAGCCTTTTAGAGAGCCCGATTATGGCCACGACTTTCCTCTCGCTGATATCCCTGTTTATCAGTTGTTTTTTCCTCCTGCTCGGCAACGGTTTGATCAATGTATTGCTACCGGTGAGCATGGAACTCAAAGGGATGAGTACCGATACGATTGGTTTGGTGCTCTCGACTTACTACATTGGTATGTTGGTCGGTGCGGTCTACAGCAAGCACTTGATTAAGCGCGCCGGACACGTACGAGTATTTGCCGGCTGTGTTGCACTCGGGGCGATCAGTATTTTGGGCTGTTCACTTGAAGCCAGTGCGCTGGTCTGGGGGGCTATGCGTATCGTACTCGGTTTTTGCAATGCCTGCGCCTACTCGGCGATGGAGAGCTGGCTGGGTGCAAGCGCATCCAAGGAAAATCGCGGCAAAGTACTGGCAGTGTACAACGCTGTTGTTTTGAGTGGCTTATTTTTGGGGCAGTTCTTCCTCAATTTTGCATCACCGGCCGAGAGTACGCTCTTTATCGTTGGCGGTATTATGTTGTGCGCTTCGATTATTCCCATTGCACTGAGTCGCAACAAGGGACCGCTGATAGAAGAAGTGGAATCGATGTCGCTGTTTGCGGTGTACCGTAAATCTCCGCTGGGGGTAGTCTGCTGTGTGGTGGGTGGCCTGATCTACGCCGCACTCTTTAATATGCTCCCCGTGTTCGCCAGAAACTATGGCATTGTCGACTTTCAGTTGTCGCTCTTTATGGGGGCGGCGATTCTCGGCGCATTCTTTTTACAGTTTCCCGTCGGCTATGCCGCCGATAAGTTTGATCGCCGTAAAGTTATCCTGATCCTCTTGATCATCTCTGCTGGGGTAGGTGTTGTCGCCAGTATTATGGCGCCGCTGCAATGGATTTGGCCGCTGTTTATCGCGGTGGGGGTGACCACAGGTATTATAGGCTGCTTGTATCCGCTGAGTATCTCGCAGGCGTTTGATACCTTGAAGCAGAGTGAAATGGTCGCTGCAATGGGCAGTATGATTTTAGCCTTCTCTCTCGGTGGTTTGATGGGGCCTTACTCGGCTTCGATTGTGATGTCGGTTTTTGGCAGTGCTTCGCTGTTTTATTTCTTGGGTGCGGTGCAGCTGTGTCTGGCAGGGTTCGTGGTTGTGCGTATGCGCATGCGCGATGCGCTACCCGTGGACAAGCAGGAGAGCTTTGTTATGCAGGGGGCGACGACGACTTCGTTGGTCGAGCTCGATCCGCGCACCGAGTATTCTGAGCCGGAATTGGCGCTCAGTCGCGATGCGCTCACGGCAATTGAAATCGCGCAAAGCGATCAGGGCGCAGCGGTTAAGATGGCGCGTGCGATTGCCGTCAGCCAGCCTGAGCGCGCAGTGGAGATGGCCAGCGCGCTGGCCAGCGTACCGGACATTGACGTTTTGCGTCTCTATGAAGTGATGCGCGAGGCGCTGCCCTATCGCATCATGGAAATTACGCGCGCGATTGTGAAAACACAGCCTGATCTGGCCTACCAATTGGTGCGCCAGTTAGCCCAGAGCAATCCTGAGCAAGTGGTTTCTGTGGCCGCTGAAATTGGCCACGCAAACCCTGAACTTCGCGTCGATATGGCTAAGGTCGCTGCCGAATCGGCTCCCGAGAGCGCGATGCAGGTCGCCGAGTACTACGCCCAGGTGATGACACAGGAGCGTGAGGCTATGCGCCCGGCTGATGTCGAAGACGACAACAGCGAACAGGTGGCGATAGATATCGCAGCAGAGCTGCGTGAAGTGGCGCCGGAGCAGTCGCTGGATGTGGCGGTCACCCTGGCCGAAGCGGTACCTGAAACGGCACCAGCCCTGGCCACAGAACTGGCGGAAACCTTGGCCGCAGAAGAGTCGGATTCATCTGCGCAAGACGTGGAAGGCAATGAGGCGGCTGTCGATGTAGTGACACGCTTGAGTGAAGTGGCGCCAGAGAGTGCTGTTGACGTTGCTGTTGCCGTCGTCGAGGCGCTGCCAGACAGTGCCGAGCAGGTAGCTACGCAAATGGCGCAGGATATTTTGAGCAGTGATCACAGTGATGAAACAGCGGGTATTGTTAATGCTGCCGATCACAGTGGGGAGGTCAGCACAGAGCAACTTGAGGCCTCGCACCGTGAAGCGCTTGAAACGGATGCCGCCCTTGAGCTGGTGCAGCGCCTGGGTGAAGTGGCACCGCTGAGCGCGGTGGATGTTGCGGTGGCTGTCGTTGAGGCGGTTCCCGATTCTGCAGAACAGGTTGCGAGTCAGATGGCGCAAGACATCAGCGCAGATAGCGGTGGCGAGGCAGACGTGGCGCTTCAAGAAGGTGTTGAGTCCAGTGCCGCTAACGCGGTTCCGGTTGAAACGGATGCCGCGCTAGAACAGACACAACAATTGACGCAAGTTGAGGCCTCGCACCGCGAAGCACTTGAAACAGATGCGGCGCTAGAGCTAGTGCAGCGTCTGGGTGAAGTGGCACCACTGAGCGCGGTAGATGTTGCGGTTGCCGTCGTCGGGGCGGTGCCCGAATCCGCAGAGCAGGTTGCAAGCCAGATGGCGCAAGACATTGGCACAACTGACGGCGATGCTGAAGCCCTCGTGGCGCCTCAAAGTGAAGCGTCCAGCACCGCTAGCGAGGTTTCGGTTGAAACAGATGCCGCACTAGAGCTGGTACAGCGACTGACTGAAGCTTCGCCAGAGAATGCTTTGGATGTTGCTGTTGCCGTTGCCAGCCAAGTGCCTGACAGCGCCGCAGAGATAGCAACTGAAGTCATGTCTACATTAAACCGAGGTGAAGAGAGTGCGCCGTCCGATACGTCAGTGGCTGTTGACGATGACGCGGCAGACAGCGCAATGGATGTTGTGCAGCGCCTGACTGAGGCGGCGCCGGAGAGTGCGCTGGATGTCGCCGTTGCCGTTGTGGAAGCGGCGCCTGAAAGTGCCGCACCGATTGCCAGCAAGCTCGCCGAGGAGATAGCAACACTTGAGCAGGTGTCAGAAGATGACGCCACAGCGGTTGCGCAGAACTCGAGTGAAGGTGAGTACGAGCAGGAGCACCGCGAGGCGCTGGAAACTGAAGCTGCGATGGAGTTGTTGCAGCGTATCGGCCAGGCCTCACCGGAGAACGCTTTGGATGTCGCGGCAGCTGTTGCCAGCCAAGTGCCCGACAGTGCGGGACAAATCGCGTCACACTATATGTCTAGCTTTACCTCGGATGAAGCCGAGGATGTGCCGAATACGGCTCCTCTGGCAGAGGCCGGCGCAGAGCAGGATTCGCCCGTTGAAGTAATGCAGCGCTTGGTAGAAGCGGCGCCAGAGAGTGCGATGGAGGTAGCGGTGGCAATTGTGGAAGCAGCGCCTGAAGCGGCCTCGGAACTGGTTGAAGAGTTGCATCGCTCAGATCAACTGGATGATGAGCTGATGACTGATGTCAATGCGAATCCGCAGGCGCAAGATGGCGAAAGCGGTGACTACAAGGCGTAGCGAAATAAAGGAGTATCTTTGTTGAGTTGTCGCCGTAGCGGCAAAAGAGAAGTGGCGCGCCGTTAGCTTTGGCGCGCCATGCGAGCCTTAAGCGACTTGCGCGTGTGGATCAATAACAAACTTCTTCGCCGCTCCGCCGTCGAAGTCAGCGTAACCTTGAGGTGCTTGATCCAGAGATATCATCTGAACATTAACCGCATCGGCAATATTTACTTTATCAAACAAGATGGCCTGCATCAGCGGGCGCTGGTAGCGCATAGCTGGGCACTGTCCGGTGTGGAAAGAGTGAGATTTCGCCCAGCCCAAGCCAAAGCGCATGCTTAGAGCACCCACTTTTGCCGCATCATCTGCCGCACCTGGATCTTCTGTTACATAGAGGCCTGGGATACCAATCTGGCCGCCGGCGCGGGTAATCTGCATCGCTGAGTTGAGTACAGTGGCTGGTGCTTCAACGCCGTGGTTGCAGCCGCACCCATGCGCTTCAAAACCAACACAGTCGACGAAGCAGTCGACTTCGCGCTCACCGAGAATAACCTCGAGCTTGTCTTCCATATCGCCTTCTTCGCGCAGGTCGATGACTTCACAGCCGAAGCTCTTAGCTTGATCTAGACGCTCTTGAATCATATCCCCGACGATGACACAGGCGGCGCCAAGTAATTGAGCAGAGACCGCTGCAGCTAGACCGACAGGGCCAGCACCTGCGACATAAACAGTGGAGCCTGGACCAACACCTGCGGTGACACAGCCGTGGAAGCCTGTTGGGAAGATATCCGAGAGTAGCGTTAGGTCGCGGATTTTTTCCATGGCCTGATCCGAGTTAGGGAACTTCAAGAGGTTGAAGTCGGCGTAGGGCACCATGACGTATTCGGCTTGACCACCGACCCAGCCACCCATATCGACATAACCGTAAGCGGCGCCAGGGCGAGCAGGATTCACGTTTAGGCAGATGCCAGTGAGTCCTTCCTTACAGTTGCGGCAGCGGCCACAGGCGATGTTGAAGGGAACGGAGACGATGTCACCGACGTTGAGGAACTCGACATCGTCACCGCACTCGATGATTTGGCCGGTGATTTCGTGTCCCAGTACCAAGCCGGGTTCTGCAGTGGTGCGCCCGCGCACCATGTGCTGGTCAGAGCCACAGATGTTAGTTGTTAGAACGCGCAGAATAACGCCGTGGTTACACTTGCGGTTACCCAGTGCCAGTTTGGGGAATTCGATTTCTTCTACGGCGACTTGACCGGGGCCTTTGTAAATTACGCCGCGGTTGCTGCTACTCATGCTCATAGGGATATCCTTTTTGTTGTTATGTTGCTTGAAGCTGTACTTGTTGTGCGCAATAAGCGTCGTTGACGGCCGCCGCAACGAGTACATTGCTCATTACTTTAACTCAGAGGGGATGCAAGAATTGCCTGAAACTGCCAGATTGATGATCACAAAGGTCGTTTTTTGAACACTTTGTGCGTCTAGGGTGAGCGTATTTGCACTGTTTTGGTGCATTCTGCGGTGCTTTGACGACAAGTGTTGCCAAGGTGGGGAAATCGGCAAAGTCTGTCGTTTGTAGTTAACTTTACGATTCTGACTGTCGCAAATCGAGTATTTCTACAGCGTGCATTGAGTATTATTGAGTGGTGACTGAGAGAGGGGTATTTCGCTGCCCCAACGGACTCTATGCGTTTAATAAGGTTTGCCAGGCCCAGCCCTTAACCTTCCAACGCCTGCCCACGCTTACAATAACAATCATTGGTCACTGGTAGCTCTGCAGTTTAATAATAATTGAGCGCCTAACGAGGATACTAAAATGACGAGTTCAGCACCTAAGTTGGCCGCGCGCGACCAGCTGCCACATCGAATTGGTTTTTTACTTCTTGGCGATTTCTCTATGATCGCTTTGGCCTCTGCGGTTGAACCGCTGCGCATGGCTAACCAGCTAACCGGCAAAGAGCTCTACACCTGGCATTTAATCAGTGTCGACGGTGAGAGCGTTCAAGCCAGTGACGGTATGAAGATAGCGGCTGATTTATCGATCGATGATGTTCCTGAACTGGACGCTGTTTTTGTCGCCGGTGGCATCAATATCAGTCAAAAGTTCGATAAGCGTGAACTTAACTGGCTGCGCGGGCTGGACCGTAAAAATATCATCTTAGGTAGTATCTGTACTGGGGCTTACGTTCTGGCCGCAGCGGGGCTTTTGGATGGCTACGAGTGCAGTGCGCACTGGGAGTACATCGCACCGCTTCAGGAAGCCTTCCCCAAGGTAAATTGTAACCGTCGCCTGTTTACTCATGACAACAATCGCCTGACGTGCTCAGGTGGTGGTGCACCGATGGACATGATGCTCTATCTGGTAACACTGCAGCACGGTCGAGTGCTGACCGGGGCTATTTCTGATATGTTCGTGTGCGATCGCGTTCGCTCGCAAGTCGATCAGCAGCGGGTACCGCTGCGCCATCTACTAAGTACTGCGCAGCCGAAACTGGTAGAAATAGTCGAGTTGATGGAGGCGAATATTGAAGAGCCTATCGAGCTGGATGATTTAGCGGCATTTGTCGGTATCTCTAGACGGCAGTTAGAGCGCCTGTTTCACCGTTATTTAAGTTGTACGCCTTCGCGTTACTACCTCAAATTAAGGCTGGATAGAGCGCGTCAGTTACTCAAGCAGACAACGCTCTCTATTATCGAGATTTCATCGGCCTGTGGCTTTGTCTCTACGCCGCACTTTAGCCGCTGTTATCGCAAACACATTGGCCACTCACCTCGCGAGGATCGCACCGGAATGTGGACCGAGAGCACACTCGAGTTGGCGGCAGAGAGCTTTGAACAGCCAGAAGTGGCGCCGCCACCGCCAGGCGCTGTCAATCAAGTGCTTTCAGCGGCGCGCGCTGAGCCAAGCTTTGCCTCTGTTAGGCTATAGACGAATCCCCCTCCTTGAACAGCCTCAGCACTTCATATGCTGAGGCTACGCTACATCCAGCCTACCCACTAAAACCTGCCTACCCACTAAAATAAGTTAAGGTGGTTACGCTATCAATATTGTTTTGAAATTAGAAATAATAAATTTCATCGTGCGCTAATTCTCAATTTTTCGAAAGAGCGTAATCTGTCCTCAGTCGCCTTACCTATCATTTTAGAGAGGCGGTGATTTTTTAACTGAGGAGATAAAACATGGCTATTACGCTCTACGATTTTCCACTTTCGGGGCACGCTCACCGCGCGCGACTCTTTATTTCACTGATCGGTGCCGAGGCGAGGTTTGTCGATGTCGACCTAGTTGGCGGTGAGCACAAGAGTGATGCCTTTCTGGCAAAGAATTGCTTTGGCCAGGTGCCGGTACTTGAAGATGGTCCCACAGTGATTGCCGATTCCAATGCTATTTTGGTTTACCTTGCGAAGAAGTACGGCCGCACTGACTGGTTACCCGAGGAGCCGGTTGCTGCCGCTCAAGTGCAGCGTTGGCTGAGTGTCGCAGCTGGCCAAATTGCCTTCGGTCCTGCAGCGGCCAGGCTAATCACTTTGTTCGGCGCACAACTCGATGCCGATGAAGTACAGCAGCGCGCGGTACAAGTACTGACGACCATTGATGCAGAGCTCAGTGGTAGAGGCTTTATTGTCGGTGAGCAGCCGACGATTGCAGACGTGGCGCTCTATAGTTACATCGCAAGCGCTCCCGAGGGCAATGTGGATTTATCGCCTTATGCCGCCGTTAATGCTTGGTTGGCGCGCATAGAAGCGCTGCCAGGGTTCACGCCTTTTGCACAGAGCCCTGTGGGGTTGCGCGCGCAGTAGTTTGTTCTGGGCCGCGCGGCGGCCCTTTGTGAGAAGGAGGTGATCTATGGTTGAACACGATGAACGAGCGCACCCTGCAGCTGCTTGTGTGTGGCACCGAGGTGAGCGTCAACTACAAATCGAGACGGGAGTAGCCGAGTTAATGCAGCAAGTGGGGCCTAGAGTGATACGTCCTTTCATGCCGCAGCAGCATCGAGATTTCTACGCTCAACTCAATTACATTTTGCTCGGCAGTGTCGATGGCACCGGCTTGCCGTGGGCGAGCTATTTGGTCGGTGAAAAAGGATTTATTCACGCTGGCGATGAGCAGCACTTGGCGTTTTCAGCCATGCTCGAGGACACAGACCCTGGCCGTGAGGGGATATATCCTGGTGCGGCGCTTGGCTTTCTGGGGATAGAGCCGCACACTCGCCGGCGCAACAGGGTCAACGGCAGAGTGGGACGGGTCAGTGATAGTGCCTTTGCGCTCGAAGTGCAACAGAGCATGGGTAATTGTCCCAAGTACATTCACCGCAGATCCGCTGATTTGTGTGCACCGAATTCATTGAGCGCTACCCGTTACGAGGTCAGCACAGGTTTGAGTGCGCGTGATGCTGAGCTGATTTGCCGCGCTGATACGTTCTATGTTGCCAGTTACTATGGCGAGAGCCAGAGCCGTCAGGTGGATGTCTCGCACCGCGGAGGGGTGCCTGGGTTTGTGCAAGTGCTGGCAAACGGTACATTGCGCATTCCAGATTTCGCCGGCAATAAATTTTTCTGCACTTTGGGGAATATTGTGGAAACGGGATTGGCTGGGCTAACGTTCTACGATGATGCCAGCAGTGAACTGCTGCAGTTAAGTGGCGCAGCTGCCTTAGCAGAGCCCGCTGCAGCGGGAGGCTATCCAGGTGCTGAGCGAGTATGGCTGTTCGAGCCGCATAAAGTGGTTCGCCGTCACTCCGAAGCGGCCCTCAGTGCGCCAGTTGAAGAGTATTCTCCCTACAGCGCATCACTCGGCCCTTGGCGTTAAACGGCGTGCGCCGGTGAATAAATTGGCTGTGTCCACATGTCGCAGGTCGAGGGCGTGTACAAGTTTAGCTATTGGTCGCGTGGTTGGCGCAACCACTGTGCAGGCGCGGATCTACCCGCAGTGCTTCTCTGGCCATGTCGACAAAGGCGCGTACCTTGGCAGATGCCGCTCGCCCCTGCAGATGTAAGAGATTCACGGGCAGTGCAGTAGGTTCATACGCATTGAGCACGGTGGTGAGCGTATTGGCGTTGAGCTTAGGCCCTATTTGGTAGGACAGCACTTGCGCCAAGCCCCAGCCCGATTCCACCATATCGATCGCAGCTGCAATCGATGATAGCTGCACATCACTGCTGACATGAATTCTACGTTTGTCTTTAAAGTCCCAGTGTGCACTAAGGCTCAGCGGGCTGATCGAAATGAGTGTGTGTTCAGACAGCGCCTCTAAGGTGTTGGGAGTGCCTGCTCTAGCGAGGTAATCTGGGCTGGCGCAGACGACTTTGCGCACCTCGGCCACTTGGGTCGCAACCATCGTCGAGTCGGCGAGAGGGCCGATACGCACTGCGAGATCAAAGCCCTCTTCAATCAAGTTGACGTTGCGATCGAGAAAGATCGCTTCGACTTTAATTTTCGGATAGCGCGCCATAAATTTACGCAGCAGTGGGGTGATGTAGTACTGCCCAAAGAGCACCGGCGCTGTGATACGCAGCACGCCAGCGGGTTCACGATGTGCGCCGCGCAGCGCATCAGTTGCCTCGTGATAGTCCTGCACAATGCGTCTGGCACTTTGCAGAAAGCTATCACCGGGCCCTGTAAGGCTAACCGCGCGGGTGGTGCGGTGAAACAACTGCACCCCAAGTTCACGCTCATAGTCATTGAGAATACGAGTTACGCTGGGGGCGCTCAGGGCCAGCTGCCTGGCTGCAGCTGCAAGGCTCGAGGTTTCGGCGATGGCGATAAATACTTCTAAGGCGCGCAGTCTATCCATGGTTTTTTATCCTCTTCAGAGGCGCTAATACTAGAGTACTCGACAGCGCTGGGGAACCGTTATTAAAAGGGCGTGACCTGCGCTGAAAATATCACTAGTATTTATCTTCCATACACTAAAGACGATGTAGTGTTTGGCTGTACTGCTGAGGAGATACTGTGAAAAGAGTTAAAAATACCGATGGAACGATTACCGCTTACATGAGCCGTGCGGATGCTTTTGATATTGTCGAGGCGTTAGTGGCCCAGCTCAAAAAAGACAAGCAGGAGATTACGCTGACGATCTTGGACGATGAGAGCAGTGCAGGCTTTTTAGATGCGCTGGAGGATGAACACTAGCGCAGCGGGTTGTTTTAGCGAAAATAGTACTTCCCATCTGTAGCGCAGACTCTATAATGGCCTGACTTTGGGGGTGACTTGGATTCGACGCTGGTTACGAACCCTTAGGTGCATGTCGTGAGTGTAGTGAATCACGTAAATCCCTTACTACAAAGTTATAGTTGCAAACGACGATAACTACGCTCTAGCAGCTTAAGTCTGCTACGCCGGACTCTAAGGTGTTCGTAACTCAGAGGTTTTCGGTGTCATACGAGACAGAATCGCCCGGATGCTTTGTCTCAAGCTGAACGGTTAAAACTTAAAGAGGCTCGCCCTAAACGCCCTGACCTTCGGGCCGTGCTGGGTTAACTTAATAGAAGTGTCTAAACATGTAGATCCTGAGGCAGAGGATTGGCGGACGCGGGTTCGAAACCCGCCACCTCCACCACCTTTCTCTTTATAAGTCTTAGACTTACAAAGAAACCCAAATGAAAGGGACCACTTGTGGTCCACACAGAAACCGGCTTAGGCCGGTTTTTTTGTGCCCGCTTTATAAGCTTAAGATAAACACCCACCTGCTACACTTCTATGCCTCTTAGTTAAAATGACGCTCTTTCCCTCCAGTGCTATATTGGTTTCCTCGGAAAAGGCGGAATTACAGACAGGACGTTCAGCATGGACAAGAAGCATCTCACCGAAA
>JBMZCU010000044.1:0-14267 GCA_049613705.1 Pseudomonadales bacterium
CTAAATCGGCGCCGGAAAAACCTGGCGTTCCGCGCGCAATCAATTCAGGTTTTACATCATCCGCGATAGGTACTTTGCGCATGTGTACTTTTAGGATTTTCTCGCGGCCGCGAATATCTGGCAAGCCAACGTGTACTTGACGGTCAAAACGACCAGGACGCAACAGCGCGGGATCGAGTACATCAGGGCGGTTAGTCGCCGCGATGACAATAATACCTTCAGTCCCTTCAAAGCCGTCCATTTCGACCAGCAATTGGTTCAGTGTTTGCTCGCGCTCGTCATTACCACCGCCCATGCCAACACCACGGTGACGGCCCACGGCATCGATTTCATCGATAAAGATAATACACGGAGCGTGCTTCTTGGCTTGGTCGAACATATCGCGTACACGAGAGGCGCCCACGCCGACAAACATCTCAACAAAGTCAGAGCCTGAAATCGCGAAGAAAGGCACTTTCGCCTCGCCGGCAATAGCCTTAGCTAACAGTGTTTTACCTGTACCTGGGTTACCGGCCATCAATACACCGCGCGGGATGCTGCCGCCCAGTTTCTGAAAGCGCCCTGGATCGCGTAGATAGTCGACCAGCTCGCTGACCTCTTCCTTGGCCTCTTCAACACCGGCCACATCGGCAAAGGTTGTTTTGATTTGATCTTCACCCATCATTCGCGCTTTTGACTTGCCGAACGACATCGGGCCGCCCTTACCGCCACCGCCTTGCATCTGACGCATGAAGAACATAAAGATTGCGATAATCACCAAAATTGGGAAGGAGGCAACCAATAGCTGCGTCCAAATGCTCTGCTGCTCTGGGCGCTTGCCTTCGATAACAACATTATTGGCAATTAAATCATCGACTAGCTTTGGATCCTGCAACGCCGGGCGCACAGTCTCGAAACGCTCGCCGTTTCTGCGAATGCCTTGAATGGTGTAACCGTCGATGACTACTTTAGCCACACGACCGTCTTGTACTTCCGAGACGAACTCGGAGTAATTCAAGCCTTTGGACTCGGTCTCCGAGTTAAAGTTATTAAATACTGTCAGCAACACGGCTGCAATAACTAGCCAAAAAACTAGATTCTTTGCCATTTCGTTCAAAAGACATTCCTCTTCTAACTTTCAATTTAGGTCTGCGACCTTACGACTGCAAGCAAACTACACTAGCGTGCCTACAATGCCAAATATTTTTGTACCACAGCGCAGTGATTCAGCCCTTAAAGCCCTGCCCTAAGACATATACTTCACGCGAGCGCGGCCGAGATGACTCGGGCTTGCGTGTCACAACTTTAGTAAAACTGCTGCGCACATCCTTTACGTATGCATCAAAGCCCTCACCCTGGAAGACTTTGGCAACAAAAGCACCATTAGGTTTCAATACTTGACGGGCCATATCCAGCGCAAGCTCGACCAAGTACATTGAGGCCGGCTGATCGACACCACTGTTCCCACTCATATTGGGGGCCATATCAGAAATTACAAGGTCTGCTTGAGCACCACCCATCACACCTAAAATCTCATCAAGCACAGCCTCTTCAGTGAAATCGCCTTGTATGAACTCGACACCGGCCAGCGAATCCATGGGCAAAATATCTGATGCAACCACGCGCCCGCGATCGCCAACTTGGTCGGCGGCAATTTGTGACCAACCACCAGGGGCTGCACCTAAATCAACAACTGTCATGCCAGGCTTGATTAATTTATCGCGCTCGTTAAGTTCAATCAGCTTGAAACTAGCCCGTGAGCGATAACCTCGCTCTTTCGCCAATTTCACATAGGGGTCATCGAAGTGTTCTTGCAGCCAGCGGCCGCTACTTTTTGATTTAGCCAAGTCTCTTTCTCTTTGTTCTGATATCAAATACCGCACAGGCTGCGCGATGCAGCGTATTGCTTACGCCAGTTAAAATTAATGCTAGAATAGCGCCAAATTTCGCGGCGCTGCCGCCCAATGTTTTTCAAGGTAAAAAATTACTATGAGTATCTCTACAGAGCAACGTAAGCACTTTCGCACGCTCGGCCACAAACTCAACCCTCTTGTCACAGTCGCCGGCAAAGGCCTCACTGAAAACTTACAGCTTGAGGTAGACCGCGCACTGGAAGATCACGAGTTGATCAAAGTTAAATTCGCCGTTGGTGATCGCGATGTTAAAAAACAGCTTGCCCGTGAACTGACGCAGATTGTCGAAGCAGAAATCGTTCAAGAAATTGGCAACATCATTCTGATCTATCGCCCTGCTCTGGAACCAAACCCAAAGCTTTCAAACATCTTGCGCGCTAGCAATAACTAAAAGTAATGCGCTACCCGCCCTCTCAGCGCGGGCCACTAAACAGCTATTAGCACGGCAGCACCACGGGAGAGAACCTCTACCCCTACAGGCCAACACACTAAACTAATAGCTGCTTCCTCTATCTAGTTTGCCAACCACAGAGGGAAGATCAACCCAGCTCAGCCCCTCTTGGCAAACACTCTATCGATTGTGCAGTGCTGCACAGATAGCAGCCAAATGATTTAGATGTGCTCTACCTTGTCGACTTCAAACTCAACCAGTCCGCCTGGCGTCTGAATGCTCGCCACCTCACCTTCTGATTTTCCGATCAGACCGCGGGCTATCGGAGAGTTCACCGATATTTTAAACACTTTGATATCCGCTTCGTCATCGCCGACAATTTGATAACACACTTCATCATCGGTATCACAGTTGATTAAGTGCACTGTTGTGCCAAAAATCACTTTGCCAGAAGCGGGGATCGCCTTAACATCGATAACCTGTGCATTTGCCAGCTTTCCTTCCAGCTCCTGAATACGCCCTTCAATAAAGCCTTGCTCTTCACGGGCAGCGTGATACTCAGCATTCTCTTTTAAGTCACCGTGCTCACGCGCATCAGCGATATCTTGAATCACCCGCGGACGCTCAACTGACTTTAAATTCTCCAGCTCTTCGCGCAGCGCTACTTCGCCGGCGACAGTCATTGGTACCCTGCTCATTTTTAACTTCCTTAAACAAAAAAAACGATGGGCTCTCACCCACCGTTTAACTTTCATGATCCTGGCAATTAAATAGATCGTTCGAATCTTTTAATTGTCACTGCGTAACACGTTAGAGCACTTGTGTGCGCTCATTCTACAGAATTCGCGCCAGCTAAACACCAGCGCTAGCCACGGTTGCGATCAGTGCAGGTCCTGTAAACGGCGAACTTGCTTCTCTTCACCGTAATCCAAGGCCATTACTATTGCTTCAGCACCGGCCACTGTTGTGGTGTAAGGCACCTTGTGCTGCAGTGCGCTGCGACGAATTTCAGCTGAGTCGTTAGTCGACTTGCGCCCTTCTGTCGTATTCACCACGTAGCTTATTTCATCGTTTTTGATCATGTCAACGATATTGGGGCGACCTTCCATAACTTTGTTGACCTTCTCAACAGCCATACCGTTATCGGCGAGCAACTTAGCCGTGCCTTCAGTGGCACACAAAGTATAGCCCATTCTCACCAGCGAACCGGCGACGCCGAGCACAGCAGATTTATCCATGTTGCGCACTGAGATAAACGCCTTTCCGGGTACTGGCATTTTATCGCCTGCACCGATAGTTGCCTTCATGAAGGCCTCACCAAAGGTTTCACCTGTACCCATAACTTCACCCGTCGACTTCATCTCAGGCGATAGTACTGGATCCACACCAGGGAACTTATTGAACGGGAAGACAGCTTCTTTAACGTGCATCAGCTGCGGTACGATTTCCTCGGTAAAGCCGATTTCTTCCAAGCTCTGACCCAACATGACACGCATGGCGATACTGGCCAGCGAGTTGCCGATACACTTAGAGACAAAAGGCACAGTCCGCGAGGCGCGCGGGTTGACTTCGATTACGTAGATCTCGCCATCTTGGTAGGCTAGCTGAGTGTTCATTAAGCCAACAACGCCAAGCTCCAGCGCCATTTTCTTAACTTGCTCACGCATCTTATCCTGCACATCAGCGGCCAAGTTGTAAGGCGGGAACGCACACGCAGAGTCACCGGAGTGAACACCTGCTTGCTCGATGTGCTGCATGATCGCGCCAATCACGACTTGCTTGCCGTCACAGACCGCATCGATATCGACTTCTATCGCGGCATTTAAGAAGTGATCCAACAGTACAGGCGCTTCGTTAGAAACCTGTACCGCTTCATTCATATAACGACGCAACTCATCTTCTTTATAGACGATTTCCATCGCGCGGCCACCCAACACATAAGAGGGACGTACCACCAGCGGATAGCCGATCTTGCCCGCTTCGACAACCGCTTCATCCAGTGAGCGCACCGTCGCATTTTCAGGCTGTTTAAGCCCGAGACGCTGCAGCATCTGCTGGAATTGCTCGCGGTCTTCAGCACGGTCGATCGCCTCTGGCTCAGTACCTATAATCGGTACACCAGCGCGCTCGAGCTCGACGGCGAGTTTGAGCGGCGTTTGACCGCCGTACTGTACAACCACACCTTTTGGCTTTTCAAGGTCGACAATTTCCAGCACATCTTCAAGTGTAACCGGCTCGAAGAACAGGCGGTCTGAAGTATCGTAGTCTGTAGAGACAGTCTCTGGGTTACAGTTAACCATGATGGTTTCATAACCCTGATCACGCGATGTCAGCGCTGCATGTACACAGCAGTAATCAAATTCGATCCCCTGACCGATACGGTTAGGACCACCGCCCAAAATCATAATCTTATCGCGCGCTGTTGGGTTCGCCTCACACTCTTCCTCGTACGTTGAGTACATGTAGGCAGTATCTGTGGCAAATTCAGCGGCGCAAGTATCAACACGCTTGTAGACCGGACGAATACCCATTTTTTGACGAGTCTTGCGCAGTGACTTTTCAGTTACACCCAACAGCTTAGCCAGACGCGCATCGGAGAAACCCTTGCGCTTGAGGCGGAAGATATCGTCTTTGCTTAAATCTTGCAGTGCAGTCTTAGCGATGCGCTGCTCATCTTTAATGAGGTCTTCAACCTGCACCAAGAACCAAGGATCAATACCAGAAATCTCGTAGAGTTCATCTACCGAGAAGCCCATGCGGAATGCATCACCCAGGTACCAGATACGCTCGGCACCGGGCTGTTTCATCTCGTGGATAATCTCTGAGCGCGCGTCTTCGCTGGCAATATCGATAATAGGATCAAATCCTGTCGCGCCGACTTCAAGGCCGCGCAGCGCTTTCTGCAGCGATTCTTGCTGCGTGCGACCGATTGCCATCACTTCGCCAACAGATTTCATCTGAGTGGTTAAACGGTCATTTGCCTGACTGAACTTTTCAAACGTAAAGCGTGGAATCTTTGTGACAACGTAGTCGATTGACGGCTCAAATGAGGCCGGCGTACGCCCGCCTGTGATGTCGTTTTGCAGTTCATCTAAGGTGTAACCGATCGCCAGCTTGGCCGCCACTTTAGCAATCGGGAAACCTGTCGCTTTAGAGGCCAGAGCAGAGGAGCGAGAGACGCGTGGGTTCATCTCGATGACCACCATGCGACCGTCTTTGGGATTCAAGCCAAACTGTACGTTTGAACCACCGGTCTCTACACCAATTTCACGCAGCACCGCCAAGGAGGCATCGCGCATGATTTGATACTCTTTATCGGTCAGCGTCTGCGCCGGAGCAACAGTGATAGAATCACCTGTGTGAACACCCATAGCGTCAAAGTTTTCGATCGAGCAGATGATGATGCAGTTGTCGTTCTTATCGCGAACCACTTCCATCTCATACTCTTTCCAACCGATCAGAGACTCATCGATCAGGAGTTCGTTGGTGGGAGACAAATCCAAGCCGCGCTCACATATTTCGATAAACTCTTCGCGGTTGTATGCAATACCGCCACCGGAGCCGCCCATGGTAAACGAGGGGCGGATAATGGCAGGGAAGCCAAGCTTGTCAAGCACGCTTAACGCCTCATCCAAGCTGTGAGCAATCTCTGCACGCGGACACTCTAGGCCAATTTTCTTCATTGCCTTATCAAAGCGGCTGCGATCTTCAGCTTTATCGATTGTATCGGCATCCGCACCAATCATTTCGACACCGAACTTCTCCAGCACGCCTTCACGCTCAAGATCCAGTGCGCAGTTCAGCGCAGTCTGTCCGCCCATCGTCGGCAAAACCGCATCGGGACGTTCTTTTTCAATGATTTTGGCAACCGTCTTCCAGTTGACCGGCTCAATATAAGTAGCATCGGCCATCGCCGGGTCGGTCATGATAGTCGCAGGGTTAGAGTTGACTAGAATGACGCGGTAGCCCTCTTCGCGCAGCGCCTTACACGCCTGCGCACCAGAGTAGTCAAACTCACAGGCCTGACCGATGATAATTGGGCCTGCGCCCAGAATAAGTATGCTTTGTAAATCCGTACGTTTTGGCATTTTAAACAACCATTGCAATCAGTTAATAGGCAAAGAAATAGCGCTCAAAGCGGTATATTAAGCTTTGCGTTTTTCGATCTCAGTGATAAAGCGATCGAACAGTGGCGCCACATCGCGAGGACCTGGACTGGCCTCAGGGTGCCCCTGGAAACTAAAGGCCGACTTATCAGTGCGCTCAATACCTTGCAGCGACTGGTCGAACAGTGAGCGGTGTGTCGCTCGCAAGTTTGCCGGCATGCTCTCTTCGTCAACAGCAAAACCGTGGTTCTGGCTTGTAATCATCACTTGCTTGCTGTCTAAGTCCTGCACCGGGTGATTAGCACCGTGGTGCCCGAACTTCATTTTCACCGTCTTGGCACCGCTGGCCAGCGCCAATAGCTGATGACCTAAGCAGATACCAAAGATAGGCACTTCGGCATCTAAAATTTCTTTGATCGCGGCGATCGCGTAGTCGCAAGGTTCTGGATCTCCAGGGCCATTGGAGAGAAAGACCCCATCGGGATTCATCGCCAGCACTTCGCTTGCCGGTGTCTGGGCCGGTACCACACTCAGGCGGCAGCCGCGCTCTACCAACATACGCAGGATATTGTGCTTAGCACCGAAGTCATATGCCACGACGTGATGCGCGAGCTTATCGGCATCAATATCAACAGCGCCCTGCCCAAGCGCCCAAGTGCTTGAACGCCACTCAAATTGCTCAGCCGTAGTGACTTCTTTCGCAAGGTCTAAACCTTTGAGGCCTGCAAAACCTTTTGCCTCGATCAGTGCCGCCGCTTCATCAATCGCACCATCAGCGACAATACAACCGCTGAGTGAGCCTTTCTCACGCAGAATACGCGTGAGTCGTCGGGTGTCTATCTCAGCGATGCCCACAACATTGTTATCAGCCAAGTAGCGATCTAAGCTCTTTTCGTTGCGAAAGCTGCTTGCCATCAAAGGCAAATCGCGTATCACTAGACCTGCGACCCAGCTATTGTTAGATTCACGGTCTTCATCGTTAGTACCAACATTACCGATGTGCGGGTAAGTCAATGTAACAATCTGTCGGCAATAAGATGGATCTGTCAGAATTTCTTGGTATCCCGTCATTGAGGTGTTGAATACAACCTCACCTGTGGATACACCCTTCGCACCAATAGCGACCCCTTTGAAAATACTTCCGTCTTCAAGTGCCAATATGGCTGGTCTTGTCAAAGCAACCTCCCCGCGTCAAGTGCGATATATAACTGATTTTTTGTGGCTCATCTGTAAAAAAAGCGAGGGCTTTCTAAAGAAAAAACCTCGCTTTTTATACGGTATTTTGCGCTGCCCACTACACTCTAGGCAAACGGTCGCATTCTACAGTTTTTTAGCCTTGCTGTCTAATAAAAAGCCAGTTGCGACGGGTCTTTAAGCGACATTTACCGAAACTAAAGTTCTGACCTAACAGTCAAATTTTTACCGTAAACGCAGTCTAGTGGGGTACGCTGAAGAGATAGGGCCGCCGGTGGAACCGACAGCCCTTAATGAGAGATGCTACTGAGCGCGTGGGCGCATAGCTGGGAAGAGAATAACATCGCGAATAGAGTCGCAGTCGGCGAAGAACATCACCAGGCGATCAATACCGATCCCCTCACCTGCAGTCGGCGGCAAGCCGTACTCTAGAGCATCGATATAGTCATCATCGTAGTGCATCGCCTCGTTGTCGCCAGCATCTTTCTCCGCCACTTGATCTCTGAAACGCTGCGCCTGATCTTCCGAATCATTAAGCTCTGAGAAGCCATTAGCCACTTCACGACCACCGACAAAGAACTCAAAGCGATCAGTGATAAATGGGTTGTTATCATTGCGACGCGCCAGCGGTGAAACCTCAGCGGGGTATTCGGTGATAAAGGTAGGTTGATCCAGGCGATCTTCAACCGTTTTTTCAAATATCTCGATTTGCACCTTGCCCAAACCATAACTGTCTTTAAGCGGGATGCCTAACTTCTCAGCAACAGCGCGAGCGCCTTCCATGTTGTCGATATCACTCGCACTGAGGTCGCTGTTGTAGTGCAAAATAGAATCAAAAACACTGATCCGTGTAAACGGCTGAGACAAGTCGTATTCCTGGCCCTGATAGGTCAAGCTTGTACCACCCAACACGTCTTGCGCCAGAGTGCGTAACATATCTTCAGTCAGATCCATCAGGTCTTTGTAGTCAGCGTACGCCTGATAGAACTCGAGCATCGTAAACTCAGGATTGTGGCGCGTAGAGAGCCCTTCATTACGGAAGTTGCGGTTGATTTCATAAACCCGCTCAATACCGCCAACTACGAGGCGCTTGAGATAGAGTTCAGGGGCGATGCGCAAGTACATGTCGCGATCCAACGCATTGTGATGAGTGATAAACGGACGCGCCGTGGCGCCACCTGGAATCACTTGCAACATTGGTGTCTCAGCCTCGACAAAGCGGCGCTCTTCGAGGAAATTACGAATACCTGAAACAATCTTAGCGCGGATTTCAAACACGCGGCGCGACTCTTCGTTTGTGATCAAGTCCACATAGCGCTGACGGTAGCGCATTTCAGTATCCTGCAAGCCCTTGTGCTTATCAGGCAGTGGACGCAGACTTTTAGTCAGCAACTGATATTCGCCAAGATCGACGTACAAATCGCCCTTGCCCGATTTGTGTAACACACCTTTCACCGCGATGATGTCGCCTAAATCCAGAGACTTAGCAAATGGGCGCGCCTCTTTATTGACGTAGAACTGAATGCGTCCTGTCATATCTTGTACGACACCAAACGCGCCACGATTGAGCATTACACGGCCGGCGATGCTGACGGTAATAGCCAGCGCTTCAAGCTCTTCTTTGCTCTTCTCGCCATAGGCTTCCTGCAGATCTTGCGCGTAACTATCGCGACGAAAGCTATTGGGAAAAGCATTGCCCTGCTCTTTAAGCGCGTCCAGCTTGGCGCGGCGCTCGGCAATCAGTCGGTTTTCATCTTGCTGTGAGTTGTTGTCTGACATTTTCTAAGTCCAGTGAGAGAGCGGCGCTGCCGGCTCTCTGTGTTATTACAGGCCAGCTTTTAGGCTGGCAACTATGAATTGATCTAAATCGCCATCGAGCACTTTGTCGCAATTGGATGTCTGCACGGATGTGCGTAAATCCTTAATGCGCTGATCATCTAGCACGTAGGAGCGTATCTGGCTGCCCCATCCGATATCCGACTTGTTATCCTCAACTTCCTGCGCTTTTTCTGTGCGTTTGAGTAGCTCCATTTCATAGAGCTTGGCGCGCAATTGCTTCATACAGGTATCTTTGTTCTGGTGCTGCGAGCGCTGGCTCTGGCTCTGCACCACAATACCGGAGGGTCCGTGCGTAATACGCACAGCCGACTCAGTACGGTTGACGTGCTGCCCTCCAGCTCCCGAAGCTCGATAAACATCGATCCGCAGATCTGCAGGGTTGATATCAACTTCGATATTGTCATCGATTTCAGGTGAGACAAACACCGAGCAAAAAGACGTGTGACGGCGCCCACCGGAGTCGAAAGGCGATTTACGTACCAGGCGATGCACGCCTGTCTCCGTGCGCAGCCACCCAAATGCATACTCGCCCTCAAAGCGGATAGTGGCACTTTTAATCCCGGCAACATCCCCGGCAGAAGCCTCGAGCAGTTCGACTTTAAAACCTTTATCCTCACCCCAGCGCAAGTACATGCGCAGCACCATTTCAGCCCAGTCCTGAGCTTCAGTACCGCCAGAGCCTGACTGAATATCGAGGAAAGCGTTGTTCTCATCGGCCTCACCGGAAAACATCCGGCGAAACTCGAGCGCATCGAGTTTGCCTTGAAGCTCTTCTACTTCAGCAATTACAGCCTCTACGGTTTCTTCATCGTCTTCTTCGACCGCCATATCTAAGAGGTCACGCGTATCTTCAACCCCCTGCAAAAGAAGGTCGATGGTATTGACGATTCCCTCGAGCGTGCTGCTTTCCTTGCCCAGCTTCTGCGCATTTTCCGGATCGTTCCACACCTCGGGAGATTCCAGCTCGCGCTGCACCTCTTCAAGACGCTCTTTTTTCTCCTCGTAATCCAAGTATCCGCGCAATACAACGGTGCGCTCGGCGATATCTTTAAGATTAGTGATGATGGGATTTACTTCCATTGTGCGCTCTTTGTGTTTGCCGATTTAAAAGGGCACACATTTTAACCTAAGCCCGACGCGGTTTAAACATGCAAACTCACAGTGCACAGATTTCCTAGGCAATCATTTACGGTTAGAATCCAGATCGAGATCGCACCTGCGTGCATACAATCTATGGGAGAGGTTAATGAAAGTATTGATTCAGCGCGTCAGCCGCAGTGCCGTCGAAGTCGACGGTGCGTGTGTCGGTGAAATAGGCAAAGGTATTTTACTGCTGCTGGGCGTCGAAGCCGATGATAGCAATGAGCACGTAGAAAAAGCCTTGAAGAAAGTGCTGGCCTACCGGATGTTCAGTGACGAACAGGGCAAAATGAACTTAAACATAAAAGATGCTGGCGGCCAATTACTGGTTGTCTCCCAGTTCACCTTAGTCGCGCAAACCAACAAAGGTAACCGCCCGGGATTTTCAAAAGGCGCGACACCCAGCCACGGTGAGCAAATCTACAACCAGTTTGTTAAGCGCGCCAAAGAAGCACTACCCGGTACCGCCTGCGGCCAATTCGGTGCAGACATGCAAGTGAGTCTGGTGAACGATGGCCCCGTGACATTCATGTTTGAATTTTAAGATACGACTCAAAATTTAGGCTGCAACTGGCGGGGCGCTCAAGCACAGGAGTAAGCACCGCCTCACGAGCGGCTCAGAGTTTTAGCACATCGGCATCCAAGCTAATACCGATACCTTAAATCATCGATAACGTCGGGTTGCCTACACAAGTGCGAACTTACTGTAACACCCGCTTCTGCTCATCCTCTGTGGTAAAGAGCAGCTTATCGACACCCCAGTCCAGCGCTGTAGCACCTGTGTGTATCAAATACACCAATTGATGCAGTGCCTGTGAACCGATCACAGTGCTAGCCACTGCGTTGCTAGTATCATTGAGGAAGAAACTCAATTTATAGCGCCGTTTATGAAAGCTAATATCCAAGCGGCGCAAGATATTGATCTCACCTTCCACCTTAGTATTGTCACGTACGGCCTCGCTCAGAGTGCGGGCTTGGTTGAGCTGTGCGACTTGATGTTCAAAGAGCGCCATCGCACTGCGATGCTCATAGGGTGTCTTTGATACACGGCGCGACGTCTGTTGCAGTAAATCCACCGTCGCATCTAAAAGGCGCAGCGAGAGCCTGCGGGTCAACCAGAAGTGCATATCCTCGACGCCTTCACCCAGCTCTACACTCAGTTTGATCCGATCTTCCAACTCATTGTAATACAGTGAAAATGTGTCAATTTTATCCGCTTCCATTAACTCGTTTACTCAGTCGGGTGGCCGCGCTTAGCCACCGGTCATATTCATAAAGCGAACAACTTGCACATCGCCATCAGTGGTAAATTTATGCTCTTTTGGCTTATTGGACATCGCCGCTAACAAGTGCTCTTTTAGGATATCGAGGTCGGCGTTGTTATCACGCAATATCTGCTTTAAATCAACGGCGTTCTCATTACCTAAACACAGTAGTAATTTGCCCTCGACCGTGACCCGCACGCGGTTGCAGTCACCACAAAAGTTATGACTGTGCGGCGAAATAAAACCTATTTTGCTCGGGCTATCAGCCATCGTCCAGTACTGAGACGGGCCACCGGTGTTGAGTAAGCTGCGCTGCAGCGAGTAATGGCTATCTATGGTCTCGAAAATTTGATCGCTAGAATAGTAAGTCTCAGCTCTGTCGTGCTCACTGATAGCGCCTAACGGCATTTCTTCAATAAAGGAGATATCGATTTCACGCGCGCGCACAAAGTCAACTAAGTCCATCACCTCATCGTCGTTGCGCCCTTTAAGCACCACGGCATTGAGCTTAATTTTCTCAAAGCCTGCCTCTTTCGCCGCATCGATGCCCGCGAGCACCTGATCCAGACGCCCAGTGCGGGTGAGGCGTTTAAACAGATCTGCCTTGAGACTGTCCAAACTGATGTTTATGCGCTTGAGCCCTGCTGCTTTGAGATCTTTAGCATAACGCACTAGCTGCGAGCCATTTGTAGTCAGGCAGAAATCGTTCAAACCGTCGAGTGAACCAATACCGTTAAAGAGAGAAAGCACATCGCGGCGCACGAGAGGCTCACCGCCAGTGAGGCGTATCTTGTTCACCCCTAGCTCGGTAAATGCCTGGGCAATCAGTTGGATCTCTTCAAGCGACATCACTTGCTCGCGCGGGAGGAAAGTCATTTTCTCTTCCATGCAATAGACACAGCGGAAATCGCAGCGATCGGTCACTGACATCCTGACATACGTTATCTTGCGACCGAATTGATCGATCAGCTGGGTTTGGGACATCGACTTTACTCTTTTGAAGCTAACTCAGCACTTGGCGAGATAGCGATCTAACTTATTGGCGAACATCTGACGATCGCTCTGATTCATTTTAGCAGGCCCACCGGACTGAATACCACTGCTGCGCATCGTCTCTAGGAAGTCGCGCATGTTGAGCCGCGCTGCAATGTTATCTCGCCCGAGTGTCTCGCCTCGCGGAGTAATTACTTGTGCCCCTTTAGCGATCACGTCATTGGCCAGCGGCAAATCACTGGTTATTACCAAATCTCCAGACTGAGCGCGGCGCACAATTTCATCATCCGCTACGTCAAAACCACTGGAGACACGCAGCGATGTAATGTAAGCCAGCGCAGGTACCGGCACATGCTGGTTAGCGACAAAACACAACGCCGTCTCGGTGCGCTGTGCAGCGCGAATTAGAATTTCTCTGACGACTACAGGACAGGCATCGGCATCGACCCAAATTGACATTTTTCACACTCACACGGTTACAGATGGCGCTAAGATACTCCGATTGTAACCAGAACAGAAGCGCTACACCCGCACTATTGTTAAGATCACACGCTAGCGATACAGGTACGAATAGGGAGAACAGATGGGCGAAGAAAAGCAAAAGATGCTTGCAGGTGAAGACTATCATCCACTCGATAGCGAGCTCAGCACCGAGCGCAAGCGCGCAAAGGCACTGTGCCACCAATACAATAACAGCCATCCGGATGAACGGGGCAAGCGTCAACAAATACTCTCAAGGCTCATTGGCAAGAGTCATAAGGCTACAATAGAAGCAAATTTTTTCTGCGACTACGGCTACAACATTTCACTTGGCGACCACTTCTTTGCCAATCATAACTGCACCTTGCTCGATGCAGCCACCATCACCATAGGTAGCGGCGTACTGCTAGGACCCGGTGTAAACTTATCCACCATCGAACACCCTACTGATCCTACGCTTCGTGCGCAGCACATTGCCCGCGCTAGGCCCATTGCGCTTGGCGACAATGTTTGGCTCGCCATGGGCGTACAAGTCTTACCGGGTGTGAATATTGGGGCAAATACGACAGTGGCCGCAGGTGCTGTGGTCACTCAAGATTTACCTGCAAATTGTGTTGCGGCAGGCGTTCCTGCCAAGGTTGTTAAATACCTATAAGCACATTCATCAATCCCCCTAGGCGCGTCATAGTAGCGCCCAGGGAGGATTGGATTAATGTAATGGCGCGATCAATGCACGGATTTTATCTTATCGAAATCCAGTACACGCTCTTCTGGAGAGCTATCAATAGCGGCAACTTCAGCGCGCTTTTTGAGCATAATGTAGACAAAGCAACTAAAGTAGAGCCCGATCACTAACGCCCCAACCCACTGAATTTGCAAGAAATTCAACTTAAATAGCATCGTCAGCACGCACAACACTAACAAATTACCTAAGATATACTTTCGCTTACCAAAGCGTTGAGTGGTC
>JBMZCU010000045.1:0-14143 GCA_049613705.1 Pseudomonadales bacterium
CGAGCAGCGCAAAGGGGCTATCAGTGACAGTGACGCACAACTTGGCAGCACTGGATGCGCAGATGGATGATCTCACCATCCACCAGCTGAATATCGATAGCCAGAGCAAATTACAGGGCAAGCGTTTCAACCAGCGCGGGGAGCTCACCGTCGAGCGTATTGGCGCTGCAATCCCGCTGGAAAATATCAGTGCTCACTTTAGCGCCACCGACCTGCTGCAGCGCGAGCGAGCCTCCCTGGCACTGCGCGATCTCAAACTGACAATGTTAGATGGCCAATTCAAGCTCCCCGCGCTGGAAACTGCGCTGAGCACACCGCGTGGCAAAGGCACCCTCTCCTTTAAAGATTTGCCACTGGATAGCGTACTCTCGCTCGAGCAACAGCCCACACTCACCGGCAGTGGCGAACTGGCCGGAACATTGCCCTTCACGTTTAAAGGCGATCAATTTAGTGTTAACCAGGGGCTGATCAGCGCACAGCAGGCCGGGTATATTCGCTACGCGGCAAACCCTGCCGTGCGCGCCAGCGCGGCACAAAACCAAGGGCTCAGCATCGCCCTACAAGTGCTGGAGAACTTCCACTACAGCGCGCTGGATATCGCCATGGACTACTTTCCTAACGGGCGATTGCTGCTCGCTAACAAACTCAGCGGCAGCAACCCAAACTGGCAGAGCGGCCAACCCATAGAGCTCAATGTCAATGTTGAAGAAAACCTACTGCAACTGTTAAAAGCACTGCAATTTAGCAGTGAATTGAACGAATCGCTGCAGCGTAAATTAGAGCAACAGCAAAACACGCCCTAGCCGGTGATTGAACTAACTGTGCCAAGCTTCGTCATAGACCCAATTGACCGAGCAGCACCATCTCGTTAGCATTGTCTTAACACTGCAATGTGCAGTGCCGATACACGGAGAGTTATATGTCGCACAACTTTATACACGCTACCCAGCGCATTTTTTTGCTGCTGTGTACCGCCGCCCTCATCAGCGCCTGCGCTCCGCGCGTGGCCATTGAAGCACCAAAAGAGCCGATTACCATCAACCTCAATGTCAAAATAGAGCACGAAATTCTGATCAAAGTAGACAAGCAGATTGATGATCTATTCAGCGAAAACGGCGACTTATTCTAGGGGGACACTATGAAAAACATTTACCTAACACTATCTACGCTCCTCATTGCACTGTGCTTTAGCGCAACGAGCTGGGCGCTTTCACTCGGTGATGCAAAAGCTCAAGGGCTTGTCGGTGAAACCAGCCAAGGCTATATCGCAAGTGTTACTAATGCTCCGAACAGCGCTGTCAAAGCTCTTGTAAGTACCATTAACCAGAAGCGTAAAGCCGCTTATCAAAGCCGCGCCGCTAAAGCCGGGGTCAGCTTGGATGTCATGGCAAAACGTGTCGCTCAGCGCCTGCAACAAAAAGCAGCAAAGGGTAGCTACTTTCGCAACGCCAGCGGCAAATGGGTACGCAAATAACATCTAACAGCCTTTGCGCACACTTTGTAAGGGCCTCAAGCGGGCCCTAGTTTAGTAAATAGATAGGTATCGCAGTACGGGGCACTCTCGCTACTGCGATAGTCCTCCAGCTGCAGCGTCTCCCCGAGTGTGAGCAGCTCTCCAGGTGTGAGGCAAAAGCGCAGATTAAACCCGCAGTCGCTGTGCTGACGCGCGTTAAATGTGTTCATCAGCAGCGTTCCTCCCGGCTGCAGCAACGCGATGATACCCTCCCACTGCGCGGCACTTGGCTTGTAGTAGTTAATCACCACCGATCGAAACTCACCCAGCTGTGCCAGGCACTTAGCATCATCTAAATCTCCTTGGATACAGCTGACATTTACCCCTTGCGATGCGGCAAACCCGGCGAGGCGATCTAGCCCGGCCTGGGCTATATCCAGCGCAGTCACATGAAACCTAGGATCGCGCGCTAAGTGCAGCGCGCAAGCGCCATCGCCACTGGCGACATCTAGCAAGGCGCCATCTGCTAAGCGCTCACTAAAGTGCTCGACCCAGTGAGGAGCTCTAGGTATTTGCAGCGCGCTCTCAGGCTCAGTGGCGCGCTGTAAATAACGTGCCTGCCATTTTTCTCTATCTCTCTCAGCCATATACGCTCCATCGACACAGTCTCAAAACGTGTGCAACTTTATATTAATCGTCGCACAATTGAAATTTAGCTCCACGGCCCTTCCCTCACACAGCATTTTGATTACAATGGCCGCGCGAAATGGAGCGCAGACAGATCCTGCGACCGTTTTTTACACAATAGGGCACCTCTAACACTGTGACTGACATTGGCATAGGTTCGAGCCAGATACGTCACCGATCTTAGAGCCGTCCCATAAGGAGCTAATACCATGCAAGCTTTTGTCGACTTTATGAACGGCATCATCTGGAGCCCAGCACTGATTTACCTATGTCTCGGTGCCGGTCTCTTTTATTCAATCCTCACCCGCTTTGTCCAAGTCAGGCTTTTCTCTGAGATGTGGCGCCTGCTCTTCTCAGGCCAGAGCTCGGATAAAGGCATATCCTCTTTCCAAGCACTGGCAGTGTCACTGTCTGGACGTGTCGGTACTGGTAATATCGCAGGCGTTGCCGCCGCCATCGGCTTTGGCGGTCCCGGCGCTGTTTTCTGGATGTGGGTCGTCGCCTTTTTAGGCGCTGCCACAGCCTACACGGAATCAACCCTCGCTCAGATCTACAAAGAAGAGCAAGACGGTGAGTACCGCGGTGGTCCAGCATATTACTTCGAAAAAGCTATGGGCCAAAAATGGTTTGCCTGGATCTTTGCCATTGCCACAATTCTCGCCTGTGGTGTCTTCCTACCGGGCGTGCAGTCTAACAGCATAGGCAACGCAATCGAAACCACGTTTGGCTCGGGCCAGATGATAGATACTGCAATCGGTCAAATCAGTGTTGCTAAGATCATGACTGGCACCCTAGTGGTATTAGTACTGGGCTTCATCATTTTCGGCGGCGTCAAGCGCATCGCACACTTCACGCAAGTGGTTGTGCCTTTCATGGCGCTGAGCTATATCATCATTGCCTGTGTCATCATCCTGCTGAACATCGATATGTTACCCAGCATTTTTAGCATGATCATCTCCGATGCCTTCACTCCGATGGCAGGTCTGGGAGCGGCGATTGGCTGGGGCGTCAAACGCGGCGTTTACTCCAATGAAGCTGGCCAGGGCACAGGGCCACACGCAGCCGCAGCTGCCGAAGTTGACCACCCGGCACAACAGGGCCTAGTGCAAGCGTTTTCAGTGTATATCGACACCCTACTCGTGTGCTCTGCAACAGCCTTTATGATCCTGATCACAGGCGCTTATAACGTTCATGGCAGCGAAGGCTTCCTGGTGCAAAACCTTGCCGATACTGCGCAGGCCAACAGCCCCTTCTTCACTCAGAGCGCGATTGAAACAGTTCTGCCAGGTGTCGGTAACCCCTTCATCGCCTTCGCACTGTTCTTCTTCTCGTTCACCACTATCTTGGCTTACTACTACATTGCCGAGACAAACATTGCCTACCTCAAGCGCAGCCTTAACATCCCAGGCATGACAACGGCGCTAAAGGTCGTCTTGATGAGCGCCACTTTCTACGGTGCCGTTAAAACAGCAGACCTTGCATGGGCAATGGGTGATGTGGGTGTTGGCTTGATGGCCTGGCTCAACATTGTCGGCATTCTGATCATCTTCTTTATCTCGCGCCCAGCCTTTAAGGCACTCAAAGACTATGAAGCGCAGCGTAAAGCCGGTGTCACTAAATACAGCTTCGATCCTGTTAAACTCGGTATTAAAAATGCCAAGTTCTGGGAAACACGCAACAAAGACTAAGCGCTAACTTCAAGCGCTGAGAGAGGGGGTAATCCCCCTCTCACTCCCTCCATGGGCACCTCAGTGCCCATAAGTTGATTTAGATCAATGTCATATAACCCAGACAAAAATGTATATTTGAACTAATCTAACAGTTCTAGGTGACTATTTCGCTCAGGTTTTCATCAAAGAGGTGACCCGTGATGAAGAGAGAACTGCTAGCAAAACTAAATTTTTCCATCCTGTGCTGGATCTTCAGCGCCTGCTTGAGCGTGCAAGCGCAAGAGGTAACGATTTTTGCTCACCAGCAAAAACCCTACCAGTACCTTGATGATAACCAACAGCTGAAGGGCTTTAGCTGGCAATTGATACGCGCTATGTTTGAGCGCGCCGATATCGCCATTGAAAACAACAGCGCACAGTTACTCCCGTTTGCCAGAGCGTATAAACGCGTGCAGCGCAAAACCGGCAGTGCCCTGTTTATGACGGTGCGCAAACAAAAGCGCGAGCAATTGTTTAAGTGGGTCGGGCCGCTGGTCCCCCGAGAGAAGTGGCTGTATAAGCTTAAAAGTAAAGCGCTGCCTGCGATAACGACACTGGAGCAAGCTAAAGATCTACGTGTTGGCAGTGTGAACAACTCCTCCACCCATGAGTACTTGAATAAGTTAGCCTTTAAGGAATTGACACTGTTGGCCAATGAAAACTTGGTCTTTGGCATGTTTTTAGCCGGGCGCATTGACCTCATGCCCTCGCTGGAGCTGAGCATGGCCTACACCTTGCAGGAGCGAGGATATAGCTACGATGACGTGGAAAAGGTCATTGCCTTTGACAAGCGCTATCAGTATTACTTGGCCTTTAATAAAGAGACAGATCAAACCATAATAGATAAATTGCAACACGCCCTCGAGCAAATGAAAGCCGATGGTAGCTACAGCGAACTACAGGCGCGCTATCTGTAAAATGTATATAACACGCAGGTAAGCGGCCCATACAACATGGGAGAAGTACTATCAGTACCCAGAAACCGCTGACCCACTGCGCCGACAGTGACTCTGCAGAACTACTCTACCGCAATAGCTCGGCCGGTATTCTCATAACTTTTATCGCCGCCAGCTTACTCGTCTACACCTTTAAAGATTACATCGCCAGCGACTTTAAGAGCGTGTGGTGGCTCGCAATCAGCACTGTCCTGATCGCCCGCCTCACCGATGCACTACACTGGCGTACCCGCAAAAATCGCCCTGATTACCAGCCCAGAGCAGCGATCCATCGCTACGTTACAGGCACTTATCTGACAGCACTGCTGTGGTGCCTCTACGGGGTTGTTATCCTGACACAAGCGCACAGTATTGAATTGGCCAGTACGATTGTCGTCATTGGTGCGATGGCCGGTGGCGGTGCGACGATTCTCTCGGCACACAAGCGCACAGCCATGGCCTACGTTTTTATTCTGCTCGGCCCACCCTCGCTGTGTATGGTGATTGCCAGCCAAGACTACCGGCAATTTCTCGGCCTACTCGGGCTCGGCTTTTGCGCTGTGATGCTGGTCGGTGCTAAGTACGCGGCCGAGTTTACCGCGAAGGCGATCGAATTAAAAAACCAAAACGCGCTCTTGCTCGAGCACATGGAAGAGATTGTCGAGGAGCGCACCCAGCAGATATTTTCGCTCTCCAACATAGACCCGTTAAGTGGTCTGTATAACCGCGCGGCTTTTCTAAAACACTTAGATAGGTCTCTGTTCAGTGCACAGCGTCACAGCGCGCCACTGGCGTTACTGTTCATCGACTTAGACGGGTTTAAAGAAGTCAACGATACGATTGGCCACGAGAGCGGTGATAAGCTCTTGCTGCAAGTAGCGCAGCGGTTGCGCGCGTACTGTAATGACAGCTACACACTTTGCCGCTGGGGAGGAGATGAGTTTTTAATCGCTCTTGAAGACACCACACGCGATACTGCACTGGCGCGCGCCGGCGATGTCATTGCACTGATCTCTAAACCCTATGATTTAGAGGGTAATCACCTCTCTATCGGTGCGACGGTCGGTATCTCGCTGTACCCACAGCACGGCGACAATGCCAGCCAATTGATTCAATTGGCCGACAGTGCGATGTACCACCAAAAGCGATGTGCCACTGGTAACTCGCGCCTCTTCTCCGATGAAATCAGCCTGCAGATGCAGCGCCGCCAAAAACTCAAGGAAGGCTTGAGCGAGGCCATTGAGCGCAACCAACTACACCTGCATTTTCAACCTATTGTCTGCGCTAAGACGGGGCGTCTCATGACGTGCGAAGCGCTGCTGCGCTGGCAGTTTGAGGACCAGGCAATCTCACCTGCCGAATTTATTCCCATCGCCGAGCAATACGGTTTGATCCAGCCTATTGGGGCCTGGGTCTTGCAGCAAGCCTGTAGCCAAACAAGTCAGTGGCCGGACGATAACATCAGCGTCGCGGTCAACGTCTCGGTGATGCAATTGCAGGATAAGGAGTTTATCAACCTACTCGACAGCGTCCTAGAGCAGAGTCTACTGCACCCGCAACGCCTGCACATCGAGATTACTGAGTCCGTTTTTGCCAGCGATAAAAGCGTCCTGCTCAAGCAGATCAAAGCACTGCAAGCGCGCGGCATCAAAGTCTCTATCGACGACTTTGGCACCGAGTACTCCTCACTGTCTGTGCTGCAAGACCTGGCGGTTAACATCATCAAAATCGACCGCTCCTTTGTCGCCAAACTCGACGGCAATGGTTTAGCTATTATTAAAGCGGTGATGCATATTGCCCTTGCACTGAATTACAAAGTTGTCGCCGAGGGCGTAGAGAGCCGTGAACAGGCCGACAGACTGGCAGAGCTTGGCGTCAACTACCTGCAGGGGTTCTATTTTGCCAAACCTATTGCCGGCGATAAAATTGCAGACACCATCAGCCAGTGGGATAGCTAACCCCTGTGTTAGCTTATTTTTTATCCAGTACGCCCAGCGCATTGATCAAGGCGCCGAGCAGTATTAGCGCGCCGCCGAGCAAAGTCCACAGCATGGGGATTTCACTAAACATCACAACGCCTAAGAGCATGGCAAAGAGTACCTGCACATAGGAAAACGCCGTGATTTTGCTCGCCACCTCATGCTGAAGCGCCTTGGTTAGCCCCAACTGCCCCACTTGGGTAAACAGCCCGACAAAAATCATCAGTACTAACGCCTCGCCACTTGGCACGACAAAATCATCGCCCAGCAGTACCAGCGAGAGCGGCAGCGCCACCATGGGAAAGTAGAGAATAATCACTGAGCTGTCTTCGCTCATACTCAAGCGCTTGACGATAATATAGGCCACCGCACTGCCCATAGCGCCGAGCAGCGCTAAGAGCACGCTGAACAGCGGCAAGTTCGCACTCTCACTGAACGCAGTACTGGGATCGACGATCACCACGAGCCCGACAAGACACAGCGCTATACAGCACATCGTGGAGCGCTGCACCCGCTCATTGAGAAAAATCACCACCAACAGCGCCGTGAACACAGGATGGGTGTACTGCAAAATTGTGGCTTCAGCCAGCGGCAGAGTCGTCACCGAATAATAGACGCACATCAGAGCCAGCGTCCCCACCGCTCCGCGCATAAAGAGCAGTCCTCTGCGCTCACCCCAGGGCGAAATCCCCTTGCGCGCTATCACCATATAGCTCAGCACAATAGAAACCAAAGCACGCACGGCCACGATCTCAAACACCGGTATCTGATAAGTGCCGACCAATTTAACAAAACTGCTCATCAGCGCAAAACCGAGTGCGGACAGCAATATATAGCGAATTCCGAGCGGAATTCGAGCCAGAGTACTCGCAGACATAAGTGCCTATTCACATGTGGGTTATCGTGCATGTTGATACTGCGAAAGGTCCGCGCTCGTATCGCGCGCTCAGCCAACGAAGCTCAACAAAGGGAAGAAAGGCCGCTAGCATAGGCCTGTTACTCGCGCGTGTAAAGCGCTTGAGGAAACGCGCTAGCGCCCTGCAGCGAGGGCGCTAGCGTCTGTTGAAGTCCAGGCGTGGGCACAGAACCTCTACTTGAAACTATTCGACAATCGCGATTGTCAGATCCATAACATTGGTATTGGTAGGACCGGTGATAAAAATATCACCGCAGGCACGCAGGAAACTACCGGCGTCGGCGCGCCTCAGGGCATCCTCAGCCGCAGCGCTGTCCACAGCGGTACTGGTATCGACAATGCCCCCGGCGGCATCTGTCGGCCCATCGCTGCCATCCGTCCCCGCAACCAGTATATTGATATGATCACGGCCCGCTAACGCAACGGCCAAGCCCAGCGCCAACGCCTGGTTGCGCCCACCGCTACCTGGGTTTGGCGGCAGCTCAACCGTCGGTTCACCGCCGAAGATGTAAACCCCGGGGGCCGCTTGATCCAGCTGTTCGGCAACTCTCTGCACAGCCTCGTTGACATCGCAGTATAGGTTTTCCAAGTTGCACTGAACGCTAAAGCCAAGGGCCTCAGCTTTTGCAAGCACAGCTTGGCGCGCCACACTGTTGGTGCCGATCAATTCAATTGACGCCTTCGCCTGAGTGCGTGCAGTATCCCCTGTACCGGAGCCAATCACTGAAATTGAATCCCCTTCAACATCCGAGATCGCCATCACACGCACCTGAGCGCCGCCAAAGTGCTGTAGTAACTTGCCATCCTTAATCAGCGACGTTTCTTTGCGCCGCGCGTTAATTTGAGCAATGTCGAAACCGGCGCTCAGCATCTGTTGCGTCAGTTGCTGCCACTGTTCGAGACTAACCTCTGCCGGTAGCGCCTCAGCCAGTGAAGATGTCCCACCGGAAACGAGCAAAAGCAGTTTGCTGCCCGCGGGCATCGCCTGCACCGCCTGTAGCATTTGCGCTCCGGCGTGCAGTGAGTTTTGATCTGGCACCGGATGCGCCGACTCGATAACCGTGACATCACTGTGCGCGGTCATCTCGGCGTCCGTGTGATCGTACTTAGTAACAAGTAGTGCTTTGGGGTGGCACCCCTGTGCGGCGAGTGCACTGAGTGCCCCGGCACACATACCGCTGGCTGCCTTACCCACTGCCAACACAAAATCTGGCGCATAAGGGGTTTGCTGCAGTGTGCGCTGTGTCGCAGCAAATCCCTCGACCGCCTCGACACCGCAGTTAAACATCGCAATCAACTGCTCGCGAATCTGATCTTGCACCTGGTGACCTCCTCAAGTTTGCTCACGTAAAGCAGTGTGAGACTTAACAATCTAGAAACTGGATACTCGTTAACAGCAGAGTAAACAAAAAAGGCGGCTTACGCAGCCGCCTTTTAGACACCCTAAGGCAATTAACCGCCGAAAGGTCCCTGCAGGCCGTTCTGCGCCATCAGTGTCCCGTAGATGTTGGACTCCAGCACCAGCTGCTCGCTGTACTGAGCCAGCAGTGCGGCGCGACGCTCTGGATCTTGAGTCGCGTTTACCGCGCCCCAGAAAGCCGCCATCTGGTGTGCGCTATCGCTCAACTGCTGAAGTTGCTCAGCGTTCAGTGCGTGGAAGCTGCTCCCGGTCACTTTGCCCACACCGTTGACTGTCTTGGCACCGGCACTGGTGTAACCTGCAGGTAGATCGCCTTTCAAGTTAGTCACGCGACGCAATTGAATGACGTCAAACAACTGATCGACCGCTTGCTTAGCCCCTTCAACGCGAGACATGTGCTCAGTGTCAGCAGCGGCGTGAGGCAGTAGCTCCATCTTGCCGATGTGCTTCTCGTAAATGTTGCGATAAGGCACCATAGGACCTGACAGCGCGCCGCTTTCAGGGTCTTTAAAGAGATCCGCATCAATAGCCGCGTAGCTGATTTGGCCACTGCTCAAAGCGCTGTCTAGCGCATCGATATCAACCACTTCACCGCGATCGTAGTTCACTAGCACAGCGCCTGGCTTCATGGCGTTAAAGACATCTGCATTGATGATGCCAGCGTTGCTAAAGACACCTGTTTCAGCATTGAGCGCACCTAGACCTGTGTGCGGGCTCAATACGTCTGCATCCTTCGCCGCATCGACGATAGATGATGCGTATGTGAAGCCCTCTGACTCAATCCACTGCTGGTGTGCAGGGCGCGCGTAAACACTGACCTGCATGCCAAAAGCGGCGCCTAGCTTGGCCACTTCACGGCCGATGTTGCCGTAGCCGACAACCGCAAGGCGCTTGCCCTCTAGCTTAGTCGTTGGGTATTTCGCCAAGTCTTTACCAGTATCGAAATCACCGGCCACGACCAACTCGTGCATTTTTTCAACTTGGAGGTCCGGTAGGACTTTAAGCAGCGCTTTCATCGCAGTCTGCGCAGTGGCGCGCGAGTTAAAGCTAGGCGTGTTCATCAGCGGTGCTTCACCGCCGTCACCATTGCCGCCGCCCCAGCTCGCTGAACCCATGTTGCCAGTGCCCGCACCGATGCGCACGCCGCCAAATTCAAACTTAGACGCTGCAGGGAAGAAGGTCGCCGCCGCAATCAGAGCATCGTACTGACCGTCTGCAGTCTGTGCCAGCAACTCATCTTCACGGCTCAGCTCTGGCTGATAGAAGAAGTGAATCACACCTTTGGCAAGTTCAGGTGCACTGTCGACAGCGCCTAGGTGGAATTGACCGCCCTTGCTCTGAATGTAACTTGCCACTTCACTGTAATCCGCATTGCCCTGGGCATCGAACTTCATGCCCACTAAGTCAGCAATCAGCACTTTGTAAGCGCGCTCGCTGTCATCGCGGCGCACATCGGCACCCTCAGCAGCAGACACAGCGCTCTCGTAACTTTCGCCCTGTGCTTCTAACAGCTCTTCGATCACGGCAATCTTAGCGCGCAGGTAGCAGTATTTGATGTTTTCAAGCAGCGCAGTGATATCCGCCTGTGGGCGAATGCCGCCAATCCAAGCGCGATAATCCCCAGGCGAACCAGGGAAAGCGTTGACGTAGCGCGCAACATCTAGCCCCTTCTCGTGGCTGCCATCGCTGTGGGTAATCCCCTCATAGCCTAGCAACTGCTTAGACTTGGCAACGATACGCTGGTGAACATCGCCGTCTTGAATATCGCTGTCAGACACTTTTAACAGCGTAACCGCCGCACCGCGTGCCTCTTCATTTGCAACACCAAGATCAAACAGCGGGTTTGCTGCAATCCAGCTGTTAACTAAGTCGCGGTTATTCTTAGCGCGCTCGTTCAGCGCCTTGATATCACCGATGTTCTTCTCGTTGCGCAAGATGCCAAACGTCGTCTCAGCAAACGCCAACGTGCTGTACGTGTTGATGATACCGCCGAGCATGCTGTCGCTCTCTGGATCGTAAATCGGCCCCAGTGCAGTTGTTTTTTCACTGCTAAGTGGCATCGCAGCATCTTTAGAGACAGCGATTTTCAACTGGCGTGGAATAGCCCATGAAGGATTTTTTTGGTTCTCGTCAATCAAGTTAAGCGCAGCAGGTGTCAGAGAAACAACGTAGTAACCAGAGATACCGCCAATCGCCTTTTGGAACGGCATGAACATGTTGCACTTAGTAAGCATTTGCGCAACCAGATCATCAGCCCACGGCATTGCGCCCAACAGCGAAGTCGCATCGATAACCGCGTGGTGCTCAGCGGGGTTCAGGTCGATCCAAGCTAGCAGGTTAGTGATTTCCTGCTCTGTGTAGGTCGTCGCGCCTGTAGTTTCATGGCCAACCCCAAAGAAGAGCTTAACGCCTTTATCTGCCAGTACTTGCGCACTTGGAATACTGCCTTCGCCCTCGGCGAAGACCAGGCGGCTCTCATCGCCGTTTGTCGCGTGACGCTGAAGCTCAGTCAGCTGTGTGCCCCAAGACTGGCGGAAGAAACCACCGGCTTTAGCCGCTTCTGATTCAGGCTTAGGGGTATCGATGAAGACAATCTGGGATGGATCGTTAGCTGTCATCATGTGCAGTGCAGCAGCCGTAAAACCGCTGTGACCACCGCCTAGACCGACAGCCATCTTGTTGCTTTTAGGAAAAGCGAAGTAGCGATGCATTTCACGCATCATATCATTGAGTACTTTGTCCGCAGGGTAACCGCGGTGCATGCCACGACCGATTTCAGCAGTCGTGAAGCTACCAATGCGATTGCCTTTGTCATCTAACTTTGGGTAGTTAGCTTCGATCCAAGCGTCGAACTCAAAACGCAGTTGACGGGCATCAACTTCGTTTTGCGTCATATCCGTGATAGGACCAACACCAAAAAACTGGTTGCTGGTTGCCTGGGGTGCACCGCCTTGGGTCTGTGAAATCGCCGTGTCGCGAGCACTCTTAAGTTGTTGTAATGAAGCCATCTTTTTCTACCTGCTAAGCTTAATGGGATACGTATTCAGCATTCTTGTGCACTGAAAGACGCACTCTTATTGGAAGACTTTTCTATTAAAGCTGTACTTATAGCAAAAAAGTTTCCTTATGTGAATTGTTGTTTCCTATGATAAACAAAATAAACATTAAGGTTTCTCCGCCATTTCCGCAGAATCTGTTGTGTGTGCAACTATTCTTGTCAGAATCAGCCATTTCGCTGACATTCTATGCAAACTCATAGGACCAAAGGTGCGCAAAAGCCGATGCTAAGTGCCTGAGGGCGACATTTTTTTCGATTTACGGGGGATTAATCGAGTAAGATAGCGCCCTTTTGCGAGGGCAATCGATGAAGTTGGGAAAGCGCTTGGCGGCAATCGCACATCAAGTGAAGGGGCCGTATCACGCTATTTGGGATTGCTGCTGTGATCACGGCCAACTCGGTATGGCACTGTTGGCCTCTCAACACGCACAGACTGTGCATTTTGTAGACTGCGTGCCAAGCATCACAGCTCAACTGCAGACGACACTGGCAACTTGCGCTAGCGCAACCAACTACCGCGTGCACACAATGGATGTGTTTGACCTCCCACTCGATCAGGCGCCCTGTGTTCAATCGCCCCCTCTGGCGCAGCTAATCGTCATCGCAGGCGTTGGCGGAGAGCTGACACTTGCGATGGTACAGCACCTGGCGGCACGCTTTGCCTCGCACTCGCTCGAGTTTTTGCTCTGCCCAGTGCGCCACCAGTACGCCTTGCGCCAAGGATTAATAAACAGCGGGTTAAGTTTAGTTGATGAAGTGCTGATCGAGGAGAACCGACGCTTTTACGAAATCATTCACCTGAGCAATACGCCGCGCGATGCAGCAGCACAAAGCACTGCACAGGCACCGCTGACTCCTCTGCAGCCACGTGGTTCAAAACTGTGGCAGCCTTTTGGTGAGTTACAGCAGCACTACCTCACCAAGCAGTTACAGCACTGGGCACTAGCACGCCGTGGCAGCGCCGTAGGTAGCGATGAAGACAAACGTATCTGCGCGGTCCTAGAAGATTATCACAACCTCCAAAATACAGTGCTCAAAGCAAAAGCCCCGCTGTGACATTACCCCTCAATCATTAAGCCCTTTGCTTAGGGAAGGGATATTTAGGATAGATGTACGTCACTTCTGCTGTGTTGTGCGATCGATAAAACAGCGAGCATCTAAAGCTGATGCCTGTACGAGAAAGTCTGGGTGGATAGGGTTTAGCCACACCGTCTGTATTAAGGAAAGTGCGAATAAGCCCCAAATGCTCTAGCATGCCCATTAGGTACTGTGGATAGCTAAAAAGCTAATAACCATAAGCAGGGCCATACGGATCCGCGATAAGAGTGCGCCGTTAATAGCAGCGTTTTCGCCCTCTTTTACAAATTTAGCCCTGCTGGGGTATAACGTATACATTCCTGTCGACACCATCTGGAAATGCCTCTCTGGCAATGACCTCTCCCCCAAGCCTGATCACCAACTGTCGAGCGGCCTCATTGTCATCGCGCAAATGCGTTTCCACGTGTTGCCACTGCAGCTGGTTGTAGGCAAAGTCTATTGCAAGCTTAGAGGCTTTCGTTGCAATCCCGCGCCCTCTTGCCGCGGTGGCCAACCACCATGTCAGCTCAGGCCTGGGCCAGGCATTGGGCCACCAAAATCCACAGCCGCCGAGCACCTCACCTGTTTCCTTAGACTCAATCACCCACACACCATATCCCTTTAGATGCCAGTGACCTAAGTCCATGGCCAGTTGTTTCCAGGCGTTAGTTGCACTTAGCGGGCCACCGTAAAAATGCGACGCCTGGGCATCACAGAAAAAGGCTTGGTAAACGCAAAAGTCACTTTCCCTGGGGGCTCTCAGTATTAGCTCAGGTGAGCTAAGGGTAGGAATCATCCAATCCTCCTCTGTCTGTTTTGTTAATTTTTTTGAAACGCTCAGATTTCCCCGGCAAACCCGCGGAAATCTTTCGCTTCAGCGCTGCTGGCTTTATAGTCAAGCCAGTGGCC
>JBMZCU010000046.1:0-14076 GCA_049613705.1 Pseudomonadales bacterium
ATTGAGCGCTTGGGCGACAGTGGGCAGTGCTGGCAGCAGAATGTTTAAGGCGATGGGGCTGACCATCGCCATGCTCATAAACCAGTAGATGGGTGGGAGTTTGGGAGTGGAGCTACTAACTGCGCTCATCAGCGCGCTTGCAGTGCTGCTACGCTGTCCACGGCGGCGCTCGCGCACGCTTGATCCTGAGCTTCACTGGCCCCGGAGACCCCGATAGCACCGACTAGCTCATCCTCGCAGTAGAGCGCTAGGCCGCCGCCGAAGAGCACAGTATTGGGGCGCTGTGCCAATCCCTCACGCAGCAGGGGCTTGTCTTCTATACGCGATTGCCACAAGTGAGTGCCAGAGCCGAAGCTCACCGCGGTAATCGCCTTGTCGCGGGCTACATCTGTGCTCAGCAGCGCGGTGTGGTTGCAGCGCAGCATGGCCAGCGGGTTGCCGTGGCGATCGACCACCTGGGCGCAGACTTTGAGTCCCTGCTGCTCGGCGTACTCGCAGGCGTTGGCGCACAGCTGTTGTGCGGTGCGCCAATCGAGGGAAGTTTCCTGTACTAACATCATTTCGACCTAAGGGTGGAAAACCACGTTGACCTGGCCGGTGCCAGAGCTCGGGAAGTACTCGCCGATAATCTCGCCCTTACCTTTGTACTTGTCCCAGCCCAGTGCGCCAAACAGCATGGCGGTGTCGTGCATGCCGCCCTCGCCAGAGCACAACTCGGCGTAGTCCGGCAGCATCTTGAGGAAAGTTTCGGTCTCGCCGCGCTGCCACAGATCCAGCACGCGTAGGTCTACCTGACGGTTGAACTCTTTGGAGATGGTGAAGGTGCCGTTGTTGGCCTCGTAGTCATCGTTGTCCCAGATGCGGTGCGACAGCGAGCCCGATGCCAGCAGCAGTACTTTACTGTCGCTGGCCTCGATGGCCTCGCGAATCGCCTCGCCCAACAAGCGCGAGCTCTCTATGCTGTGCACAGAGCACCAGCCCGAGATAGAGACGACCTTGAGATCGGACTCGGGGTTCATGTAGCGCATAGGCACTAACGTGCCGTACTCCAGATCTAGCGACTCAACTTGGTGAGACAGGGTGAATACCCCTTTCTCGGTAGCGAGTTCGGCGATGGCGTTGCCGAGCGCCGGGTTGCCCTGATACGCATACTGCATGTTCTGGATGAAGTGGGGGAATTCGTGGCTGGTAAAGCAGCCCTTGAACTCGGCGTTGGCGTTGATGTGGTAACCCGCGTTGACCAGCCAGTGGGTGTCGATGACGACCACAGTGTCGGCGCCGGCCTCGCGGGCGCGGCGCGCTATCTCCTTGTGACCGTCGATAGCCTGCTGTCTGCAGCCCTCTAGCCTGCCCGGCTTCTCGGACATCAACATCGTCGGTACGTGCGTTACCTTAGCGGCGACTACAATCTTTCCCATCTTAAACCTCTTGGCCAAGCCGTGAATTATCAGAATGACTAATAACTTAACATGTTAACTAATGCGGTGGAATACCTTTACTGTGCATTTCTTCGTGGCGCAGCGGGAGTTAAGGCTTTAGCTCGGAGAGTTCTTTGAGCATTGTCATTAATTGTTCGAGCTTTTCCTCGCTGTAGCGGCTGGCGAAGGCGTTGTAGCGCGCTTCGACTTCGGGGCTCAAGCTTTCGATTAGCACGCTTGCCTCTTCGCTCAGGCTAACTAAGGTACGGCGTTGGTCGTCGCTGCACTTACGGCGCACGATGTAGCCTTGCTGTTCTAAGCGTTTGAGGATGCCGGTCAAGCTTGGGCTCAAAATGCAGCAGCGCTTGGCTAGCTCTTTAGACTCTATCTCTGGGTAGTTAAACAGTGCGCGCAAGATGCGCCATTGCTGTTCGGTAAGTGAATGTGCATTCAGCAGGGGGCGGAAAAACTGCATGGTGGCTTCGCGGGCGCGCAGCAACTGAAGGGGGAGTGAGTCTTCAAACTTTCTCATTGGCGATAGATATCCTGCTGATACTGAAAATTGCGTGCTCACAGTGGTAGAGCTGCGTCAAGTGTAGAGTATCTGGCTGGGCGAAATTTGTAAAAGCGTTTATTTAAGATCTTAACTTTGTACGAGGGTATAACTGCGATTTTTGTAGTAAAGAGCGTAAAACTGCCGCTAGAAGGCGCCATTTCTGGCGCCCGTGGTGTTTGTTTTCATATGGCTAAAGGTGTATTGCCTCAGCTGGCGACGCAGCTGCGCACACCGCTATCGCCGCTCTTGGCGGGTGCCGATTGGCCCGCCTTGGGGTCTACTGTGCGCACTGTGGCGACTTTATTCTGGGTGAAGAAGTCGATCGCGTCTTTGCCCTGCACTTTGTTGTTGCCCACTAGTGAGCCCTTGATACCGCCGAACGGCAGGTAGGGGTGAGGTGCACAGACGCCGACATTGACCCCGACCATACCGACATCGGCTTCGTTGATGAACTTCTCAGTATAGTGGCTGTTCTGGGTGAAGATAACGGCGCCGTTACCCATTTCGTGCTTGGCGATCATGCGCAGTGCACCATCGATACAGCCGACGCGCATCACACTGAGTACTGGGCCAAAAACCTCCTCGCGGGCGAGCGACATGCAGGGGGTAACATCGGTAAACACTGTGGGGCCGACGAAGTAGCCATCGCTGTTCTCGGCTGCCACTTGTGGGTTGCGACCATCCAGTGTCAGCTTAGCGCCCTCGGCGATGCCTTTGTCGATACAACTGTGAATGCGTGCCTTGGCTGTAGCTGAAATTACAGGGCCCATAAAGACATCTGGATTCATCGCATCACCGAGAGTGACGCCCTTGGAGGCAGCGAGTAGCTTCTCGACAAACTCGTCGTAGATTTCGTCTACTACTGCGATGTTGGATACTGCCAAGCAGCGCTGGCCCGCCGAGCCGTAGCCGGACATCAAGACGTTTTCGATCAACAGGTCCATCGGCGCGTCTTCCATCGCGACGAGGAAGTTCTTGGCGCCGCCGAGTAGCATGGTCTTTTTGCCGTGGCGGCCACAACCCTCGGCGATGGCCTTGGCAGTCGGGGTGGAGCCGACTAGACAGACGCCGGCGACGTGTTCGTCGTCGTACCAGGCTTCCACAGTTTCGCGATCGCCGTGGACGATATTGACCACGCCATCAGGCAGGCCGATGTCGACCATCAACTGCATCATTTTTTGCATGAACAGCGGCGACTCTGTCGAGGGCTTGTAGACAAACGTATTGCCACTGCCAATGGCAAAGGGGATGAACCAGCCGAAGACCAGCGCGGGGAAGTTAAACGGGGCAACACCGCAGAACACCCCCAGTGGTGCTTTGATTAAGCGGCCGTTGATGTTGTTGGCAATGCCTTGCACTGTTTCGCCCTGCAACATGGCGGGCATGGCGCAGGCCATCTGCAGGATTTCAATCACGCGGCCGACCTCGCCGCGCGCCTCGGCGATGTGTTTAGCCTGGTCGGTGGCGATGGCGACAGCCAGCATTTCCAGATTGTCCTGCATCGCCTGGTGAATTTTAAAAATGTAGTTCATGCGCTTGGGCAGCGGGGTGTTCTTCCAAGCAGGGTAGGCCGCAGCAGCGGCGGCTACCGCGGCGCGCGAGGTCTCAGTGCTGGACAGCGGCACCTCGCCGATCACGGCACCGGTGGAGGGGTTGTGCAGCGGCGCGTATTCGCCATTGCTCTCGTCGAGCCATTGGCCGTTGATGTGATTGCGGATGTTGATTGTCTCGGTGCTCATGTGTGCCTCCACCTGTTGAGTTAGCGTTTTTTCACTATAGGTAGAGGCCATTTAGCTTTATAGACCCAACGTCCGCGGCGTTTAGATCCAAAATTGATCAGTTGTTCGCGGTGACTCGCCGCGCGTTACTGCAGCCGTGCGATCACTTTGGCGAGGCGATCTATACCCGGACGAATACGCTCGGTGGCGATCGAGGAGTAGCCGATGCGGAAAAAATTCAGCGGGCAGTTATCGCCGTAGAAGTAGATGTCGCCGGACTCTATCATCACGCCCAGTTCCTGCGCCATCAGCTTGAGTTCGCGCGCATCTAGCCGCTCGCTGCCGCGCACCCAGTAGGCAGAGCCGCCGAAGGCCGGTGGTGTGGCGGCATCTGGCATGTGGTGCTGCAGTGCCTGTGCGACTTCGTGCCAACGCGTACGGTAAATGTTGACCAGATTGTTGATCAGCGCGTCGTGGTAGCCGCGGGCGAGGAAGAGCCCCACCGCGCGCTGGTTGTTCATCGGCGGGTGGCGCAGCATCATGCGGCGGAACTCGCGCAGCTCGGCGATCAGTTCACGATTGGCCACCATGTAGCCCAGGCGCAGCCCCGGTGACAGGGTCTTTGACAAACTCCCCAGGTAGATCACGCGCTGGTCGCGGTCCAGGCTTTTGAGCGCCGGTGTCGGCTTGGCGGCGAAGCTGGTCTCGCTCTCGTAGTCGTCCTCGACAATCAGAAAGTCGTGCTCGCGAGCGCGCTCGAGCAGCGCAGTGCGCCTGTGCAGCGGCAGTGTGACTGTGGTTGGAAACTGGTGGCTGGGAGTGGTGAAGACTAAATTGCATCCCGCCAGTTGCTCGTCGACCACGAGCCCCTCGCCGTCGACGCGCAGCGGGCGGATGCACGTGTCGCTGTGACGGGCGATGCGAATGACATCGGGGTAGCCAGGGTCTTCCACACCAAAGGTAGTATCGCGGTCGAGTAACAGCTGGGAGAGCATGTAGAGCCCGTGCTGCGAGCCCACAGTGATCAGGATCTCGTCGCTCTCCGCCCAGACGCCGCGCCTGGGTAGGATACGCGAGCGGATCTGTTCGATCAGCAAAGTGTCATCGTCGTCGTAGCGATCGCCTGTCCACTCCTTGATCGACTGCACAGTCACCGAGTCGCGGGCACACTCGCGCCAGTGGTTGGTCGGGAAGAGCGCCGGGTCGAGCTGACCGTAGATAAAGGGGTAGGGGTAGGATTGCCAGTTGCTCAGTTTGTTGAGCTTGTCCTCGCTCGGGCGGCGCTTGAGGAAGCGCTGCCACTGCGGTTGCTGTGGCGTCAGCGCATCGTCGACACTGTGGAGTAGGCTATCGCGCACCATTTCTTGGTTGACGTAATAGCCGGCCCGCTGACGCGAGATTAAGTAGCCGTCGTCAACCAGTTGCTGGTAAGTGTGAATGACGGTATTGCGAGATACGCCTAACTGCTCGGCCAGCCTGCGCGTTGAAGGTAGCGGCTGGGCACAGGGTACATGCCCTTCCACTATCGCAGCTGTCAGCTGTGAGCGCAGTTGCTTTTGCAAGCTGAACTCGCTGTCTGGTGAGAGTTTTGAAAGAAAACTGAGCATACTTAGGTCTCGCATTATAGGTGGCGAAATAAAATACCTTTTCTCGTTTTCTGTCTTGGTACTCATGGCGCGACTCGATGGGGCCAGCCCCAAAAGCACTGACTGCGCGATGACGTTGAACGCGCTTCAGTGCAACATGAGTGAGATGATAAGTCCGGCGGCGCCCTTTGTGGTAAGGTAACGCCCACTTGAGAGGTGCCCTAAATGGGAAGTGTGAAGCGAATAGACGTAACCACCGCTGCCCCGCCACGGTATTGCGCAGTGTTGTCACTCGCGGGTAGCCCGGAACCAGCCTCGACACGTCAATCAACTGCACGGGTGAGTGCAAGGATAATTGCTATGCAACAGACCACAACAGCGCCTAATGGGATGCAAACGCTTACACTTTCAACATCGACGCTGCTTCAGCTTAGTGCAGCTACGGCCTTTGGCTTGGGGCTTCTCCTGCTGGTGGGATTCGCGCCGATGGAGGCGCTGCACAATGCCTCTCACGATGCGCGCCACGCCTTCGCCTTTCCCTGCCACTGATTGAGAGGGTGTCGAGGTGATACTTAGAAACATACTCTTGTGCGCAATCGCCGTCGGTGTGATTAGCGGGTTGGCATACGGCCTGTTCCAGCAGACGCAGATCAACCCTATTATCTACGGCGCCGAGGCCTATGAAGTGGCCGATGTGCCGCTGGCGCACAGCCACGCTGAGACGGTTGAACAAGGCGCTGCCGAGACCGCAGAAGCTTGGGCGCCCGAAGATGGAGCGCCGCGCATTATTGCTACTGCTAGCGCTAACATAGCAATCGCTGTCGCCTACGCACTAGTGATGATTGCCCTGATGGCACTGCATAATCTCAAGGCGGACAAGCCTGCGTTAAATGCTCGTCGCGGTGCGCTGTGGGGCATAGCGGCACTGTTCGCATTCTTTATCGCCCCAGCGCTCTTCGGATTGCATCCCGAGGTACCGGGCACAGTTGCCGCCGAACTGCTCAACCGACAGCACTGGTGGATGTTTTGCGCTGCGACTAGCGCCGCTGGGCTCGCAGTACTCTACTACGGTTCAAACACGTATAAATTTATCGGTGCGCTTTTGTTGGCACTGCCTCACGTTGTCGGCGCGCCGCTGCCTGAAACTCACGGCTTTGCCAACACTGCACCTGAGGCCGTCACTGCACTGACTGAGCTGACACGCCAGTTCTACTTGATGACGAGTATCGGTATGGCGCTGTTCTTCGTGCTCTTGGGTACGCTGTGCGGTTATGCGGTCCAGCGTTTTATTCGGCTGTGAGAGGTGCGATGTGATGAATAGGTTAACAGTGCTTGCCTGCACTGTGCTGTCGATATGCGCGCTGGGCGTTGCTGCCGAGGATCAGGGGAAGGGGTACAGTGTTAGCCAGGGCGGTTATACGCTACAACTTGAACCGCTACAGGCCCTACAGCTCAACCAGTTACACAGCTGGCGCGCGGTGTTATCACGCGAGACGCCGAGCGCCCAGTGGCCACAACTGCAGCGCGAGCAGTTGATGCTCAGTGGCGGTATGCCCGCGCACGGCCACGGTTTGCCGACACAGCCCAAGGTTAGTGCGATTGAGTCGCGCAGTGAAACCGAGCTGCAGTTTGTGATTCGCGGCCTAAAGTTTCAGATGTGGGGCAACTGGGTACTGGGTGTTCAGCTGCCTGAGATGGCGCAGCCGCTGCAAGTGTCTTTCGAGCTGGCACCCTAATGAAACGCATCGTGCTCTGTGTTCTAGCCTTGGCAATATTGGCTTGGCTGGGGCTGTTTCAACGCCAAGCTCCTATTCAGTGGAGTGACGCTGAACTCGCTCGCATCGCCACTTTGGTGCTGCCCTCACGCACAGAGCTGCGCCAGCAAGTGATACATACAGGTAATGGCGTATGGAATGACCTCGCAGCTGTGAAGCTCGGTGAGGCGCTGTTCTTCGACCCGCGCCTAAGCGCCAATGGCGAGGTCTCCTGTGCTAGCTGCCACCGCCCGCGCGATAGTTTTGCCGATCCCGCTGTACGCTCTCAGGGCATTGGCCTTACCGCGCGGCACACCCCTTCATTGCTGGGTACTGCACTGCAGCACTGGCAGTTTTGGGACGGGCGCGCCGACAGTCTGTGGGCGCAGGCGCTCGGGCCGCTGGAAGATCCTGCAGAACACGGCGCCAACCGGCTGCAGTTGGCACACCTGATCGCCAGTGCGTACGCGCCGCGCTACCGCGCGGTGTTCGGCGAGTTACCCGCCCTGCAGGGCTTGCCGGAGCACGCGACGCCGCTGGGTGACAACCCGCAGTGGCAGCGTAATTGGCAGCTGTTGAGTGAGCCTCAGCGCACAGCAGTTGACCGCGTGTTTGCCAATATCGGCAAGAGCTTAGCGGCCTTTCAATCGCATATACTTCCCTCAGATACCCGCTTTGATCGCTTTGCGCGCGAGCTCTTGCAAGAGGGGGATTCTGAGCAGCTCAGCCGCGGCGAACAAAAGGGACTCAAGCTTTTTATCAATGATGAGCGCGGCCAGTGTTTGCGCTGCCACAATGGCCCTATGTTCAGCAATGGCGACTTTCAGGTCACAGGTATTCGAGACATCTTAACGCCACCAGGATTGGGGCGTGAGCGAGGTATAGTGCAGGCGCTAGACAGCCGCTTTAACTGCCGTTCTAGCTTTGCCGATGTCGATGATCCCGAGTTGCAGTGCGCGGAGCTCGATTTTGCCAAGCGTACAGGGGATGAGCTGCGTTACGCCTTTAAAGTACCGACCTTGCGCAATATCGGCAACACAGCGCCCTACATGCACAACGGTAGTTTGGCGAGCTTGGCAGATGTGCTGCACTTTTACGCTCGCGCCGTGCCGCAGTATCCACGCGAGCGCGAAGGGGAGCGCTCGCGCAATAGCGGCTACGGCTTTCATCTCGATATCGAACCGCTGCCACTAGCTTCAACCCAGCTGGCGCAGCTAGAGGCGTTTCTGCGCACGCTAGACAGCGAGCGTTAACTGCACTGGCGACGTGCCACTACATCCAGTGATAAAGCGGGCCGCCCTGCAACGCAGTAAGGCGCTGTAGTCGCATTTACTGCCGCTGTAAGCAACACGCTGTGTGCAAAGTCAAAGGTGCACAGCGCCGTGCAGTTAGAGTGACAGAGCCTGTAGCATCTTTAGCAGCGTTAATTTAGCAGTGCTAGCGCTTTTTCAGGGTTGCCGAGATACTGAGTCAGTTCAACCTGCTTGCTGTAGCCGCCGCTGTGGGCGATCAGACACGGCACACCCGAGACGCCTAACGAGTGCATTTCACGCTGGGCATTTTGTGCGCTTTGTTTAGCCAACTCAAACGTTGCAGCAGCGGTAAGCTGGTCGTGTAGCTGCTGGCGATCTGCGCAAACACCGATGGTGCTTAAGGCGTCTATTGCGACTTCAATATCGTCTGGCGCATTGCCATTGACATAGCGCTCTTGCTGTAAGCGGTGCGCTAAGGCCAACTCTGCAGCTGCGCCTAGATCGCGGGAAAGTGCGGCAGCTCTGGCGGTTAAACCCGAATCGATAGGTTGAGCCTCGCTACCTAGGACGCGTTTGAAATACGGCTCACCGAAGGGTTGGGCAGTGAGTGCGGCGATACGTCTATCGTAGGAGGCAATACGCGCGGCACTGGCTTTATCCAGTGGCAGTGCGTTAGCACCGTGGAAAAGTTGCAGATGGTAGCAATTAAACTGGGCACCGCTGTCTAGCAGGGCTTTGAAGATGGGGGCGGCGCCGTAGCACCAGCCACAGTATGTGTCATAGATCAGGGTAAAAGAAGTCGCTTGCATAAGTGTCTCTAGCTATATGCCCTCTCCAGATGGAGAGGGGGTATTGTGTTAAACGGCGCTTAAGGCCACTGCATCTCACCTTTGTGAACTTTTGCGCTGAGCTCCAGATCGCTGACGTTCTTAAAGTTGGGGTACAGCTGTTGCATACGAGCGACAAGTTGCTGGGAGTCATTGGCCTGCTCAGCGGCAGCGGCAAATGCGGCGACATAGTTCAGAGTAAAGTCGATAGTGCTGCTGTCCTCTCGGCTCTTACCGATAAAGTGCCCGGGAATGATTCGGGTCGGCTTGAGGGCGCGCATTTCGCTCAAGCTCTGTTGCCAGAGTGCACGGGAGTCCGCTGTCTGGCTATCAGCCATCCACACGTGCACGTTTTCGTAGAGCAAGACGCCACCGGTCACCGTTTTAAGGGTGGGAATCCAGACAAATGTGTGCTTTGGATCGGGGCCGCCCAGGCCGACAACTTTTAGCTGTTCATCGTCGATAGTGATCGTGTCGCCTTGCAGTACTTCGGGGACGACAGTCTGTTGTGGGGCGTTTTCAGCCAGAATAGGTCCCCAGAAAGCGACCTTTTTCTGCAGGGTTTTATCGATGTGGGCGCGTGTCGATGCAGAGGAGACAACTTTTGCATTGGGGTAGGCATCGGTAATGACATCTAGGCCGAAATAGAAGTCAGGGTCGCCGTGGCTGATGTAGATAGTGGTCAGCTCTTTTCCGCTGTCTTTAATCATCTGCAGCACTTGCTGTGCATCGTTACGCTGGAATTGCGCATCGATCAATACCGCTTCAGTGTCGCCGGTGATCAGGGTAGATGTCACGGGAAAAAGGCTTGCCTCACCCGGGTTGAAAACTTGAGTTTTGAGTTCGGCGGCGCTGAGTGTGCCCGCGCTAAACGCGGCGAGTGAAAGCAGTGTTGCTGCAGCTAGCTTGTTAATTGATAGGTTCATTGGATATCCCTCCGTTAGTAGTAGGGAGAGTTTATGTTGCATTATACGAGCGAAAAACCCTGTTTTAGTCGCTATACTGTTGCGTAAATCGGTCTAATTGGAGGTGAGTGTGGACAGGGTTATTGCAGCTAATGTGTTTGTACGCATTGTTGAGCAAGGTAGTCTGACGGCCGCGGCGGATAGCTTAGATATGTCGCGCTCTATGGTATCGCGTTATCTCGGTGCACTCGAAGACTGGGCTGGCGCGCGGCTGCTGCATCGCTCGACTCGCAGCATCAGCTTGTCGCCTGCGGGAGAGGTCGCGCTGGCGAGGTGTCGCGAGCTGTTACAGGTCGCGGACAGCTTTACCCGAGAGCTGGGGGAGGGTGTGGCAGAAGTCACAGGCACGCTGCGCCTGGCCTGTTCGCTGAGCTGTGCCCAAGACCTGCTGCTGCCAATATTACAGTGCTACAGTGAGCGTTATCCTGAGGTTCTGTTGGATTTACAGATTGGTAATAGCGCGGTAGATCTGGTGCGCGAGCGCATCGATTTGGCCATCCGTATTACCAATGACTTAGATCCGAACTTAATTGCGCGCAGCCTCGGGGATTGTCGCTCGGTAATTTGCGCGGCGCCTGCGTACCTCGACAAGCGCGGCACCCCGCTTGCATTGAGCGACCTCAATGAGCACAACTGCCTCAATTACTCACGCTTTGGCAAGAGCTTTTGGCAACTCAATGACGATCATGGTGAATACCAAGTCGCGGTCTCAGGCAACTTTGCCGCCAACGACCCCAGTATGATATTACAGGCTTGCCAACGGGGTTTGGGGATTGCGCTGCAACCGCGCTACTCAGTGCAACCGCTGATCGACAGGGGTCAACTGGTGCCGTTGCTGCCTGCCTACGAGCCCAAGCGTATGGGTATTTACGCGCTCTATCGCTCGCGTGAGCACATGCCGCGGGCGTTGCGACTGCTGTTGGATATGTTGGCCGCGGAGCTGCGAGATGATAAGGCGGGCCTCTAGCTGTTTTTCACAGCGGTGTGAGGCTTGAGGGAACATACAAAAAAGGCGCAGGACAACTGCGCCAAAGGTCTTACCATACGAGATGTAATGTAGCGCCGCCGAGGCGGCGCTGGAAGGCGCTAGCGGAAGGCCCAGTCACGCGGCAGTAGAGCGATCTCTGGGAAGGTCACGAGTAATACCGTCACCACAAACAGGATAATCAAGAAAGGGTGGATACCGCGGATAACATCGATAAAGGGGCGCTTGAAGACGGCGACCGCAGTAAAGATGTTACAGCCAAATGGCGGGGTCGCAGCCCCTATGGCCACCTGCAGGGTAATCATTACACCGATCAATACGGGGTCTAGGCCGGTCGCTTTGATCAGCGGTGCGAAGATAGGCACAAGGATCAAGATCACCACGATGGAGTCGACGAACATACAGCCGACGAAGAAGGCGATGTTGATCGCTATCAGCGTGGTTAGCGCGCTGGCACCCTCCAGACCTAGGGATGCAATGATTTGCTGTGGTATTTGCGCGTAGGACAGCAGCCATGAGAAGGCGGCACCCGCAGCGATCAAGATAAACACCACAGAGGTGATAGCACCGGTCGATACTGCGATGTCGCCCAAATCTTTGAGCTTAATCGAGCGGAAGATGACCAACTCGAGAATGATCGCGTACATCACACAGATTGCAGCGGCTTCTGTCGGGCTGAAAATACCGCCGTAGATACCGCCGACAATGATCAGTGGAAAACCTGCAGGCCACATCGCACGGCGCAGTGAGGTTAGGCGTTCCTTCCAGCTCGCCTTGGGCTCAATTGGGATGTTGTGCTTCTTGGCGTACCACATGCAGTACATTGAGAAGAGCACAATGATCAAGATGCCAGGACCCAAGCCTGCGATGAACAGTTCGGAAATCGAAGTGCCGGAGATGACGCCGTAGATGATCATGCCGATAGAGGGCGGAATCAAGTAGGCTAAATCCGCGGCATTGATGATCAGCGCGATGGAAAAGGAGTCATTGTAGCCGGCGCGTAGCATGCGCGGACGCATCGCACCACCGATGGCGACAACGGTGGCTTGAGTCGAGCCGCAGACCGCACCGAACATAGCGCAGGCTGTGGTCACTGACACGGCTAGACCGCCGCGGATGTGCCCCATGAAGCGCATCACAACATCGACTAAGCGGTCTGCAGAGTGACCGCGGGTAATTATGTCAGCGGCGAGTATGAACATAGGTACCGCGATCAGTGCGGCCGGTTTGACGCCGCCTATCATCTGTTGGATCACCAGCTGTAAGCTGAGATCGGGATAGAAGACGAAAAAGGCGACCAGTGCTGCGCCGAGCAGCGGCATCATCATCGGGAAGCCCGCCAGTAGTAGGACGAGCATGACGCAGAGCATTACGGTGGTCATTGGCTTTTCTCCTCGTGTTGGCGGTCGGCTTTGGCGATGTCGCACGGCGTGTTTTTCAGCAAGTCGCTGAGTTCAGGATCGTCATAGCTATCGAGTGTGCTGTAGGAGATGTAGACACTGTTATCTTGCACACTGAGGTTTTTCAGTACGGTGAGTAAATACTGTACCCCGGCGAGGAAGAATCCGATTGCCACCCAAAAGTACGTTAAGTAGAGCGGTACCTGCAGCGCTGGAGTGACGCGCCCGCGGCGGGCAATTTTCTGTACATATTCGAGGGCGTACCACGCCAGTAGAAACATCGTGACGGCGGTAACGAGTGCGATCACTATCATAAACCAGCGTTTCGGCACCGGTGGCAGCATATCGTAGAAAGCTGACATGCGAATATGCTTGCCTTTGCGGGTGATGTAGCCCAGACCCATAAAGGTGACGATAATGATCAGAAATTGGTTGAGCTCGTCGGTGAAATACAAGCTTTGATTGAAAAGGTAGCGGCCAAAGACATTGGCAATGGCGTTGGTGGCCATAGTGAGGATCGCAAGACCGAGAACGAATGCTTCTAGTTTGTCGATCCAGTAGTCGAGCGTGCTCAGGCCATCGCTGATACGGCTGGTGATAGACATTTGATTTTCCCCTGCGTGTTGCGGCGAAGCTGGGGCGCGCTCCCTGCGCCCCTGGAGATATTGCTGTATACCCGGCGACTGTGCACCGGGTGGAGATTACTGTGCGTCGATTTCTTTGAGCAGTGCTGTCAGTAGCTCCTGGCCACGCTTGCCGGCAACATCAGCAAAAGCGCTGTGTGTCGCGTTGCTGCGCTCGCGGAATACTGCTTGCTCGTCAGCTGTCAGCTTGATGAACTCGATACCAGGCTTAGCTTCTTTGATCTTCGCCAGCTTCTTCTCGTTGAAGTCGACAACGACTTGATCGATAAAGCCTTCCATTTCAGACATAGTCTCTTTGATCAGCTGCTTTTTCGCCGCTGGCAGTGTTTCGTACCAGTCTGTACCTGAAACGATAGTGGTCACTAGCTCTTGTTCACCCGCCCAGATCATGTAGTCCGTCACTTCGTAGAACTTCATTTCTTCGATAGTCGGTACAGGGTTGATCTGGCCGTCGACAGTCTTGAGCTGTAGTGCGCCGTATACTTCACCGAAAGGTAGAGGTGTCGGGCTCGCACCTAGGTCTTCATAGGCCTTGAGTAGGATAGGTGAGACCATGACGCGCATTTTGAAGTTGTCGAGGTCCGCAGGCTTGCGTACAGGCTTGTTGGTCGTCCAAACCTGAGCACCTTCTGAGTACATAGTGTGTAGCTGAAGGCCACGAGTGTTGAAATCGCTGCCAAGCTCATTGTAGAGCACCGAGCTCTTAGTCAGGATGTTAGAAATCTGTTTAGCGTCTGAAGGCAGTGCGTAAGGAACAAGAAGCACTTGAGACTCTGGCACTATAGTACCTAGGTTGCCGATGGAAACGTTGGCGAAGTGCACTACGCCGTCAGTGGCTTGCTCGACCATTTCAGTCGGCGTGCCCAGTGAGCCCAGTGGGTAGATATTGATAGTGATATCACCGTTGGTCTTCGCTTCGATTTTACGCTTAAACTCTTTGGCGTAAGTATCCATGATAGAGCCTGGAATT
>JBMZCU010000047.1:0-14071 GCA_049613705.1 Pseudomonadales bacterium
ATACAAGTACATTCCTCAGCCAGAAATCCGTCCGCCCAGAGGGTGGGCGCCGCAGCGATTATATAGAGTCCCTGCGGGTTCAACCGAGGATAAGACACTCAGTGTCGCCTGCGGCAATAGCCTTGAACACAGCGAATAATCCTTCCAACGACTAAGAGTTAGATCCCAGCATTTATGCTTGAGCTAGAACTCCCTCAATCGCCGCATCTCCACTTTTCCCAGCTATCTGCTGCTCGATCGCCTCTTTAATCAGTGCTTCAACTTTCATCCGCTCCTCGAAGGGTAGTGCCTTGAGTGAATCCTCGGTTAAATTCATATCTCGCAGCATCTGAAAGCGAATGAGCTCCGCAGGTGTCATGGATACGAGCTTGTGCAGCTCCTCTTGCAAATCCGGCTTCACGGCATCATCTGGCTCCTTGAGCCTGCTATGGTCTGTGGTGGTGCCTCGCTGCTCGAGCAGTGTATCGACTTGGCCCGCTGACTTAGTTGTCTGCTCGGCCAGTAGTGCGGCAAAATCAGCCCCCGAGGTAGTTCCTTGCGATTGAGCGGAGGATAGGCTGTGATTACTAAGGGTATTTGCGGTATCGAACTGGATCATAAAGGTGCCTACTACTGTCATTTAGCGGTTTAGGTGCTTTGATTCAGCAAGTAGTGGGCCAGGTGTGTAAGGGTATGATCTTACATTAGTTTTATTGTTAACTGAGTGTGTGAGAAGTCTTAAGGCTTTGTAACAGGGCAGGATTTTGCCGTTTAAGTTAGTGATGTAATATGGCGGTTTTTATGGATAGTCGTATTGCTGATACTAGGGATTGGATTTAATGATGAGAATTACTTTTGAACAATTACTGCAAGCTCCTTGGGTTCTGGTTTTGCTATTCGCACCAGTAGCCCTGCAAGCGTACAGATTTATTCGCAGTGACCGTAGGGATTTGACTCATGTTGCTCTGAAGGGGGTGGAGCTTGCTAACGCTGTGTTGAAGCCAACTTTAAGTACAACCAATAAAAAGCAGATATACCTAACAGAGCAGCTGTTTAGAACAACATACAAATATCCATTTGACTATCGAGAAATCGTTGCCCTGTTAGGGTGTAACAGACCTTCTTTAGCAATTGAACAGTATCTTCACGCTAAGGTTTTTCTTGAGTACTCTACAGATCAGAAAGTATTTGTTGAAAAGAAAGGCGCTTGGTTTTCTTGGTTTGGAAAAGGGCCAAAGTTAACAGACCTAATATTGTTAGTTTGGTATTTTGTCTTTGGCTTTTTGGGGGTAATGATCATTCAGCTTACATCGACGCACTTGACTAAAAGGCTAGCTGAGAAGGATGTGCTACTTTCAGAGCACTTCATTGCAGAGGTTATTTTCTTTGCAATATCACTAGGGCTTATTGCAGCTGCCTTTAAGTGCCTATGGAGAATAGGGTCTAAAGTAGTAGCTGATAAGTTTCTTGAAGATAATTTTCTAAGTAGTGCCCAGTGATTTTGTTTAAATCACCTCTACAGCCGCAAGTCGCTCTCTTCTTGCTTTAATACTGCTTTGAGGTCGTAAAGCAGGTGTGCAGGTTTACCAAACGCGCGAATTTCACTGGCGCCGAGCTGTAAAAATTCATTGTGAGCCACCGCCAGCAAAATGGCATCGTACTCGCCTTTTTTAGGGTGTTCGATCAGGGGGAGCGAGTATTCGCGCTCGACTTCAGCAGCATCGACCCAGGGGTCGTGGATGTCGACAGCGATGTTATAGGTGCTGAGTTCGCGCACTATGTCTACGATTTTGGTGTTTCTGAGGTCCGGGCAGTTTTCTTTAAAGGCCAATCCCATCACCAGCACTTTGGCACCGGTGACTTCTATGCCCTGTTTCATCATCTGCTTGAGCAATTGGCTGCTGACATAGTTTGCCATGCCGTTATTGATCCGCCTGGCTGCGAGGATGAGGTCAGGGTGGTAGCCCACGGATTCGGCCTTGTGAGTGAGGTAGTAGGGGTCTACGCTGATGCAATGCCCACCCACTAAGCCTGGCTTAAAAGGCAGGAAGTTCCACTTAGTGCCCGCCGCTTCGAGTACGCTGTGGGTGTCGATGTCGAGCTTGTTGAAGATCAGTGAAAACTGGTTGATTAGCGCGATGTTGACGTCGCGCTGAGTGTTTTCGATGACCTTGGCTGCCTCTGCTACTTTGATGCTCTCGGCGCGGTAGGTGCCAGCATCTATGATGCTGGCATAGAGCTGGTCGATGAACTGCGCAGCTTCTTCACTGGAGCCCGAGGTCACTTTCAGGATATTGGTCAGACGGCGCGTTTTATCCCCAGGGTTGATGCGCTCTGGGCTGTAGCCGATCCAAAAGTCGCGGTTGAAGCATAGTCCGGAGCCGTCTTCCAGCAGCGGAACGCAAACTTCTTCAGTGGTGCCGGGGTAGACGGTGGACTCGTAAATTACGGTGTCGCCGGGTTTTAGCACTTCAGCCAGCGTTTGGCTCGCCGCGATCAGCGGTGTCAGGTTGGGCCTGTTAGATTCATCGATAGGGGTAGGAACAGTGACGATATAGACATTGCAGTCGGCAAGCTCGCGCGAGATGTTGTGAAAGCTGAGCTGTGTGGCGCTTGCCAGTTCCAGAGCTGAGGTTTCCAGTGTTGAGTCCACACCGCTGGCGAGTTCTTCCAGGCGTGTTGGGCTGATGTCGAACCCTTTGGTCGGATACTGCTTACCGAACTCCACCGCCAGCGGAAGGCCCACGTATCCCAGCCCAATGATGCCTACTCTTGCGTCTTTTACATTCATACCACTCATACCACTATCAACCTAGCAAAACTTGAGATGCGCCATTATACGGCGCGTTTGTCGTGATATTGATAGTGGTGAGATAAAAAAGTTCGCTGGAATGTGTTTACTCGCTACCGTAGAGCTGATATCGCCCGCGCCCCTCTTCCTTGGCTTGATACATCGCTTTATCCGCCGCTTTGAGTAATTGCTCGGCGTTTGCATTGAGGTCCGGGTAGATGCACACACCGATACTCGCTGATATTTCGATCCCCTTGTACTGCTGTAAATTAAAAGGCGCTTGGCATTTTGCGAGCACTCGCTCGAGGATGAGTTGAAGTTCCTGTGTATTGTGAAACCCCGACAGAATCAGCGCGAATTCGTCGCCGCCTAAGCGTGCGACGGTGTCGGATTCGCGAATTGTCTGCAGAATGCGCTCGGCGACTTCAACCAGCAGCAGATCGCCAACTTTGTGGCCGTAGGTATCGTTGACTGGTTTGAATTTGTCTAGATCGAGAAAGCACACCGCCAGGCGCTCGCGGCTTCGCGTTGACTGGCGCAGCGCGTGATCTAGACGATCGTTGAACAGTACCCGGTTGGGCAGCTCAGTGAGCGGGTCGTAGTAGGCCATGCGTTGCACTTCTTCGAACTGTTGCTGCTGGCGTGTGATATCTGTGTAGGTACCTATGTAGTTGATGATCTCACCGCGGCTGTCGAGTGAGGCCGTGAGCGAGGTATTGGTGGCGAAAAGGCTGCCATCGCGATGGCGATTCCAAATGGTGCCCTGCCACAGTTTGTCTTCGGCTAAACTGCGCCACATCTGCTGGAAGAAATCGTCATCGTGGTGCCCGGAGTTTAACAGCGCAGGGGTGGCGCCGAGCACTTTTTCCTCGGGGTAACCGCAGAGCGTATAAAACGCCTGGTTAGCACGTAGGATAACACCTTGGGCGTCGGTGACGATCAAGCCTTCACTGACATTGTCGAAGACGCTGGCAGCGATGCGCAGCTCCTCTTGGGTCTGCTGCTGTTCGGTGACGTCGCGGCTGATACCGAACAGGCCGACGACGTTGTGCTCGTCGTTAAACACTGGCCATTTGTTGGTGTTGACCCAGCGTTTGCGATCGTACTCGTCGTAATAGGGGTCAACCTTGTTGAGCAGCGGCTCACCAGAGGTGAAGATTGGCAGTTCTTCCTCGTAGTAAATTTTGGCGGTGTCCGGCGGAAACACCTCGAGATCGTGTTTACCCAGCATGTCGCGCCAGCTCTCGTGGCCGGTGATATCGGCTAAGGTTTGGCTGCAAAATCTAAAGCGACTTTCGATATCTTTGAAGTAGATAAAGTCAGAGGTGCTCTCTAAGAGGGTGATAAAATCGCGGTTTAGCTCGGCCAGGTTGCGCTCGGCGGCGCGACGCTCAGTGATATCGTGAATGATGGAGTAGAGGTATTGACCTTTCGCGGTACGCATCGCGCCCGAGTGTACTTCCACCTCGCGAAACTCGCCGCTGGCCAGTTGGTGGACAAAGAAGAAATGGGCCCGCTGCTGTTGGGCGGCGCGGCTCATTTCGGCCAGCACCTCCGCTTCGCTGAGCTGGTTGAGGTCGGTTACCCTTAACTGGGTGAATTGCGTGTGGCTGTATCCGTAATAGTGCTGAGCTGCACGATTGGCATCGACGATGTTTCCACTGTCCGGGTCGATAATCAGGATGGGAATTTGAGCTGCTGCAAAGAGCCCCTCCGAGCGGGGATCTCCAGCGTTGTTCTCGTCGACTTCTCTAGCGCACATAGATACCTTGGCCACATTACCTCAGCTTTGACCAATTTACTCTATGCTATGTGCATAAAACGCTCAAGTATTAAGCGTTAAACTTTTGATGTGGCTAGCGGTTCGATAGTATTTTCTTGCCCAAGCATTATCATGTGTCCCTCACAGTTAACAGGAAATCGCGTTGTGTCTCTCAAGTGGTGTAGGAAAGTGTTTACCAGTGCCCAAATATTCATAGCCCGTAAGAGGCGCTTTGCCTTAGGTCTGCTCGCGTTACTCACAGGCTGTAGCTCGGTCGGCGTTGTTGAAAACGCCGCGAAACATAAAATCAATGAGCACCAGCCTTTTTCCGGAGTTCAGCAGAAGTACCAACACAAGGTCGACAATGCCGCGCCTGTGTCTGTGCTGTTGGCGTTTTCTGGCGGCGGCCACCGCGCGGCCGCACTCTCTTACGGCGTGTTGAAAGCGCTGAGAGAGGCCCAGGTAGCGCGCGAGCCGCTGCTCGAATATGTCGATTCGATTAGCGCTGTGTCCGGTGGTACGTTCACCGCCGCTTACTATGGGTTAGTCGGCGAGGGGATCTTTGACGGTTACGAAGAGCGCTTTTTACGCCGTGATGTGCAGGCAGAGCTGATTGACGGGGTCTCTCGCTTCTCCCAGTTGTTTAGCGATAAGGGCCGCAGTGAAGTCATGGTCGACTTGTTGGACAAGCACCTGTTTCAGGGAGCGCGAATAAATGAGATCAACCGTCCTGGGCGACCGACGATTATTCTCAACGCCTCAGACCTCGGTGGCGGTGTCCGCCTCTCCTTTATGCCCAGCTATTTTGACTTACTGTGCTCCGATGTGCGGGCCTTCCCTGTAGCGCGTGCGGTAGTGGCATCGGCGGCAGTGCCGTTAGTATTCAGCCCTGTGGTACTAGAAAACCATGACGATTGCGGTGCTGGCTCGCCGCCGTGGTTGGCGCAGGCCAAGTCCCGCCTTGAGGGCAATGAGGAAATGTCGCTGGTCATCGATGGCCTAGAGAGCTTTGGTGATAAAGAGGGTCGTCGCTATATCCACTTGGTCGACGGGGGAATCACCGATAACCTCGGGCTGCGCGCAATCTATGAAAACGTGCAACTCTCAGGGGGGATCGAGAATGCAGTGCGTGGTATCGAAGGGGCAATCCCATCGCGCATCTTAGTGATTTCAGTGGATGCATCGACCAAAGTGGATGTCACTATGGGGCGCTCTCGCGAAGAGCCAAGCTTGGCAGAGACAGTCAACGGCATCGCAGATGCGCAACTGCACCGCTACAACGCGGCGACCCTGACGCTGTTCGAGAAAGAGGTCAAAGACTGGGCGCAGCGCTTGAGCACTGAGCAGAAGCCGGTCAGCGCCTACTTCGTCAATGTCAGCTTGCAGTCCGGCAGCGCCGAGGAGCGCCAGTACTTCAATCGCATCCCAACGAGCTTAAACTTGAGTGATCCACAGCTTGAAGCGCTGATCGAAGCCGGGCGCAACTTGCTTTATCAGCACCCCGAGTTCCAGCGCTTTGAGGCGAGTTTTAAATAAAGACGGCAACTCTGATCAAGGATAAGAAAGCACAGTGAATGACAGTGTCTTTTATAAACTTTTTGACAGGGCTATTGCATCTTACTTGCGCCATTTATCTAAGCTCTGTAGGTAATGGAGCTGGTCCCTCAGCTTTACGTATGAGTCTAAGTGCCCTGATCACGGGTATAGCCGGGCTTAGCCGCCGTGCAAGATGGACATCGCCATACGTTCGATGTGCTTGGGAAAGTGCTGCTGGTAGCCTGACCAGTTCTCATAGGCCGGCAGTTTCACCTTTTCGCTGAGCGGCCCGCCGATTAAGCCAAAGGCCGCGCCAATACCGCCCTTCGCCATGGCCGCATCGAGCTCGACTTTGACGGCGCTGTAGAGGTCGTTGTAGTAGTCGCGATTTTCGTACAGCCCGCTCAGGCTAGTGTCGGCAGAGTGGCTGGTCACAGTGTGCTGCAAGTCCCAACTAGCCATTTCGTTGAGCACTTTGCGCGTGCCGAGATAGTTTTTATCATCGATCCACTTGCGGTTGGTCAATGCTTTGGGCAGGTAGAGGTCGGCACTGGCGGCGACTTTATCCGCCGGTACATAGATCACAGATGTTGCCACACCATCGGCAGCCCCCAAATAGCGCACCTGAGCGTTGACACCGCCGAGATCGATATCCAGTTTGTCTTCAAACGTCAGGGTGACTTGCTTGGGCGCCAAATTCATCACGTCCAGTTCAAAAATCGGCTGGCAACCCTGCTGACAGACGATCTCGGCGCCGTCGAACACTTCAGTACCGCCGACGTGGTCGTAGTGCTCGTGGGTCAGCACGACATGGCTCACCGGTTTGTCGGTGAGCGTGGCGATATCCGCCTTGAGCGCCTCGGCGCGCGCGTTCCAGGCGGGGTCGACCACCATAACAGAGCTGTCGCCGACCACGACTAAGCTGGAGTAGCCGCCGTCAAAAAAATTGTAGCTGTACTTACCCAGCGGTGTCAGTTCAGCGTGGGCGCTAAGCGTGGCGAGCGCGCCGCTCAAGGTGAGCGCACCCAGTGCGAGAGACTTCTTCATGGGGTATTCCTCTAAAATACGGTGGAGCTAAAAAATATAAAAAAACCTATATGATAAGAAGTACACTATCTTCATAACTTATATGAAGGATCGGAATAGTCATGCCTGGTACTGCGCATCCCAACCTAACCCATTTGTGGATTCTCAACACACTGTTTGAGGAGCGTCACATCTCGCGCACCGCCGAACGTCTCGAAATCAGTCAGTCGACAGTCTCCAAAGCCGTCGCCAGTTTGCGCGATCACTTTGATGATCCTCTGTTGCTACGGGTGCGTGGCGGCTATCAAGTGACACACAAAGGGCGGGTGATCCAACAGCGCCTGCCGCAGATTCTGCAGCAGCTAGATGAATTACAGCGCAACTTGGGGTTGGACCCGACAAAACTGGAGCGCGAATTCAAAATTTGCATGGCCGACGATGTCGCTATGGTGATGTTGCCAAAATTGCTGGCGCACTTTAGTACAGTCGCTCCGGGCATTCGCTTTACGATTGCTGGCGACGTGGCCAGTGCCTCACAGCAGCTGCGCTCCGGGCAGGTCGATCTCGTATTGGAAAGCCCTTACGGACAGAGCGATAGTCTACAGCGCAGTAAGTTAGATGACTGGTCTTGGATGTGCGTGACCACACGTACTCGGACATCTCTCACACTGGCAGAGTATCTCGCTGCTGAGCACGGCCTGGTGAGCTTTAGCGGTGACAATCAAGGGTTGGTGGACTTGGTCCTGCAACAGCAGCGCCAACAGCGTAGCGTCAATCTCGTGGTACCTTACTTCTCGGCCATCCCCGCTGTGTTGGCACACCGCGATGTGGTGTTTACAGTGCCCGCACCCCTTGAGCAAAGCCTGGCGCACTGGCCACAGCTGCGCTTTCATCGCGTACCTATCGAAGTGCCTTCTTTATCGATCAGTGCTATTTGGCATTCACGCCAGAAATATGACAGCGTGCATCGCTGGATTCGCGACGAGGTCACTGCTGCACTGGCCCAAGTTTAAGCTGTGTTGCACAGTGCTGTGCATAAATGCTGCTGTCCTTCGGGCCCGAGGGTGCTACACGTGATCTAATACTTGCGCTAGATGCTTGACCACGGCGAATGCACCGGCGGCCAGCAGCTGCTCGCCGTGCTCGTCACTGCAGTGGCTGCCGCCGCTGAAACCTAAGCAGCGCATACCCGCAGATCGCGCAGCAGTCACCCCGGCGACACTGTCCTCCACGACTAGACAGTGCTCTGGCGCCACTTGCATCTGAGCTGCGGCGTAGCGAAAGATATCGGGCGCCGGTTTGCTGCGTGCGACCAGCGCCGTGGAGTAAATATACGGATAGAGCCGCTCGTAGAGCTTAGTTTCAACCAGGCCGAGGGCGAGCTTGGCAGGAGCTGCTGAGCTGGCGACGCATTTTGGCAGAGGCAGTGCGTCGAGCAGTTGCGCAGCTCCCGTAATCGGTTGCAGTTCGGTGCGGTATTTGTGCAGGACCTTGCGCTTGATGGCCTGGCGAAAGCTCGGTGGTTGTTCCCTGCCTATTTCAGCGCTCAGTGCACGATCCACATCGGGCGCGGCGCAGCCGGTGAAGCGGCGCGCCATCTCCTGGGTACTGATTGGATAGCCAATCGCGGTGTAGGCCTCGGCTTCTGCAGCGCAGGATATAATCTCGCTGTCGACCAAAACGCCATCACAATCAAAGATCACCAGTTTGTAATCGCTCACTCTATATTTCCTTTTAACAGAGGTTACAGTACGACATCGCCTTCGATGGCTTTGCCCCAGACGTTCAGCTTGTAGCTGCGCAGCTCTGGCGCGTAGTAGGGATCGTTTTGAATTAAGGCCTCAGCCTCGGCAAAAGAGTCGACCTCCATCACCCACATCCCGCCGACAAAGACCCCGCCAGGCTCGGGGCGTAAACCGCCGGCGATGGGGATCTTATCTTGATGCTGGCGCAGGTACTCGATGTGATCGGGCTCGTATTTGGCGCGGTGGGCCATCATGCCCTCGCGATCTTCAAAATAGGCGACGAGTCTCATAGGTTCTCCTTGTTCGAAAACTAGACAATTTGCGCCAATATAGCCTGAAGTAAAGGGTGGAGCTAGCCTTCTATGAAACGACGTTCACGGAGTGCCATTAAACCTTGTGCGATAAACTGGCCGTCACCGCACCTGCACTTATCAACAGCCCGCCACTGACTTTATTAAATACATTTTGAACATTTGGGTTTTGGGTCTTAGCACTGAGAGCACCTGCAAAGCAGGCATAGATACTGACAGAAGAGGCGGCGGCAAACTGGAAGGTCAGCCCTAGGAGTATCATTTGTGTTAGCACGGCTTGTTGAGGGTCGATAAAGAGTGGGAAAAAGGTCATAAAGAAGATAATACCTTTGGGGTTTAGTGCAGTAACTAGCATGGCGTTGCGGAAAATTGCCGTTCTTGAGGTTGTGCTGTGTCCTTGTTGATTCGGTGTTGAGGCCTTCGCGCGGAACGCTTTTATCCCGAGATAGATCAAGTAGAGGGCACCGATCCACTTAAACAGATTGAACAGCACAGCAGAGGTCGCCAAGATAGCGCCCACGCCTACAAACGAGAGCGTCATTGCAATCATGTCACCGGCGAGTGTGCCCGCGACGATGGGAATGACCGATATTTTTCCGTGTTTAAGCGATTGCCCAATGGCTAGGAAAGTCGTCGGCCCAGGTGAAAAACACAGTAATAACGACGCGGCGAGAAATGACAGCCAAACATAAAAATCCATTGTGATCTCCTCTGAATAGGTAGTGCAGTATAGCGCTTGCTCAGAGACTAAAGTGTGGTGAAAAGCTTATTTTCTTTTTCTTGCGGCTCTATTGTTTGGCTGCTTTTTCGAGTTGCGCGGGGTGTGTCCATAGTGGGAGCGAAAGCGCTGGCTAAACGCTGAAACATCACTGTACCCCATTTGTTGAGCGATCAAGCTTATCGGAGTATCTGTGTGAGCGAGCAGAGCGCGCGCTTTAGCCATGCGCAGCTGTGTCAGGTACTGCAGCGTGCTAAGCCCCATCTCGCGCTTGAATAAGAGCTTCAGCTGGCTGGTGCTCAAGCAGGCGATGGCGGCCAGTTCACACAAGCTAGGGGTGTGGCTGATCTGCTTTTCCATGTGCTCGATTACCCGGGCGATGCGCACATCTAGGCGAGGTAGAAAATCCTGCTCATTGAGGAGCGCGAGCAACATATCACCCATAGCCGTGGCTAACGTCTCGCTCACAGGGTATTCCAATTGACGCTCAACATAGTGGCAAAAGGCTTGCACAGCTGCTGGGAGCGTAACCACAGGATGTGAGAGGTGGAGCATACTCGCCGGGAGCTCACTGAAGTCTGCAACCAGGAAACTCGATTGCTCATCGGGCACGAAGCGGTGTTCGCAGCCAGCGGGGAAGACGATACCTTGCCCTGGGCCAATGCGGCCGTCTCCGAGCGGGGTGAAGTTATCTGCCGCTCCCCGAATCGGGATGACAAGTTGATGGTAGTCGTGGAGGTGGGTGTAGCTGGCGAAGCTAAAGGCTCTTATTGAGAGCTTGGCAGACATTGTGCCTCCTGTTAACAGTGTCGATAGCAACCCCTCGGGCGAGTGCGCGAGGGATTTTGAGGTGCTCTAGCGTGCTCGCTAATTCTGTGGGCGGTTGTGGCCGATCACTGCAAAGTCTTTATCGACCATACTATTGAGCAGCAGTTCACCGTCCTTAGCGACGCGGAACTCTCCGTACTCAGCGGCCTCGTAGGCTGCTGCACTGCCCTCTTCAAAGAAGAACGCGTGTGTGGCCAAGCGGATGCGGCCGCTGCGGATGCGAAATTGCATTTTCACTTGGTTCGCCTGCAGTGTTTGGCCGCGGTAGAGGTCGACGTAGCTGGCGACACGCTGCTCGTCCAGCTCGACCACAAAGAGCGCCTGCTGTAGTTCGTCGAGCACCTCTTCGTGCTCATCTGCTTTTAACAGGGTCGACTCTATATCGAAGCGCAGGCGCATGTAATCGCCTTGCATCAGTGAACGCGGGTCTACCGGGGCGAGCTTTAACAGTACGCTCTGGCCCTGGCTCAGTACTTGCTCCTTTTGGTAAATCGCGAAATTGACTGCGCCGAGCACGAGGACAATCAAGGTTGCAACAAGAGCGCTACTGCGGTTGAAGCGGTACTTTTGACGCAGAAAGTCTATGTTGAGCGATTGCTGTGCGCGGCTCATGTACAGGGTGTAGGCGGCGATAGTCATGGCGCCACTTAAACCCAGCAGCACCATAGATTTGTGAAACAGTGTCCAGTCGAGGTTGTAGTAATACCAAGAGATAAAGCCGATCAGCGAGAGCGCACCGAGTATGCTCAGCATACGTCGCTGTTTCAACTGGCCCACCGCTAATAAGATCAGCGCGCCGCTGGCACCGGTTACCAAGTGACCAATGGCAATGAGCAGTACACCTAAGGCAACCAATTTTACTTTGTCGGCGGTGCTAGCTGCACTCAACTTAGGTTTGGCGATATGCCAGAGTAAGAAGCCCAACAGCAGCGCAATCAGGGCCTGATTCAGCCAGTAGCTAAGTACAGGGCTCAGTGCAACGAAGTCTCCGCTGCGGCTAAAGTCTCTGGCAAATTCGTCATTGAAGTAGTGATTGCTCAGCAAAAGCACACACAAGGTTAGACCGTAGCCGACAGCCAGCCAAAAGGGCTGGCGCTGCGCCCACTGTAAATCGCGCAGCCAGACAGCGCAAAACAGTATCAGTATCACGGCGCTCCCCAGCTCGCCCAAGTGTAGCGTATTGAGCAATAGCAGCAGTGATATTCCAGCGAACCAGCACGATAGCACCCGCGACAGAAAGTTAGGCAACAGCAGTGCCAGGGTAACTTGCAGGCCTAGCATCGCGAGAAAGTAACTGCCGGTTTCAAACTTGAACAAGCCAGCGAAACACCAGGAGAACAAAAACTGCCCGCAGAGGTTAAAAGCCAGTGCCAGTTGCTGGGTGAAGTCGTGCTTTTTGTGCTTAAAAATGAAGTAGGCAATGGCTGTGTTAAGTGCCCCTAGGATGCCAAGCAGCAGAGGTCTCGCGTCGGCGGCTAACACATCGATCAGGGTGATGCCGATAAAGCCGAAGATGAAGAGCGCTGCCAGCCAGCCTGCAAACCCTTGCAGCAGTCGCAGATACCAAGGGTTGCTCAGTTCGCTTTCGGGCATCTCTACTTGCCTGGTCAACCCGGCATTAGATAGACGCTGCCACAGAGTATGTCTGGATGTGCTTGTATTAATCACGGTTCACCTCCGCAGCATCTGCCGCTGCTTGTTCACGCTTGTGACATTTTTTTAAGTAGACGGTAACGACACTGGAAGCGCCTATGATATATAGCCCCAAGAGCAGAAATTGCCCCTCGTGTCTAAATCCGCCCATGGCCTCAAAGGAGTAAACAGTGGAGACGATGATGAAGCTCAGCGCGGCGGCGGCGATGACAAAGAGATCCTGCCGCCAGAAACGATACACAGCGACGATTGCGGCCAGCCACAAGGTGTAGAGCGCGAAACTGCCATCGACGGTGCGATAGCTACCGATGTTCTCGAGTGCCCAAAAACTTGCGGCCACACCGGCGAACGTGACCAGTACTTGTTGAGTGTATTGGTTGTTTGCAAGCGTATTGGGGCGCAACTGTTGCACTAATTCGAAAATAATCAGCAGTGCAGTGTTCGCCAGGCACAGGACACCTTCGACTTGGCGCCGTCCAAGCTCTATACCAAAGAGGCTTTGGCTCAGATCGATATAGAGTAGCAGTGCGGTGTTGAACAACACGGCATTTAATATCCACAGGATGCAGGAGCGTCCCAGTAGCGACAGCGGCAGCATAAAGAGCGCCCAAGTGGCGAAGAGCTGCCACGGGTCGGCGCCGGTTTGGTAGGTTTGCCCAACCAGTGCAAGCAGCGCGCCGATCAGCAAAGAGGCCGCGCACAAAATAGCCGGCTTGAGTGCAGCGATGTGCCCCAGGCGTAAGTAGAGCACGGCGCTGAGCAAGAGTGCGCCCTCAACCAGAGCGAACTTGGTAAAGCGGGACATGTCCTGCCAGTTGTAAGCGAAGAAAAAAACCAGCCCGCAGGCAAAGGCAATCAGTGCCAGCCAGCTGAAGGTTTTTTGTGCGAAGTCGAGCCAGTCTTGGCCAGAGGGTTCGGCGCCGCTCATTTCAACGGCGCGCTCGAGTTGGTCTGGGGTGATTGCACCGCGCTCGATCCAGTCCAGCAGTCTGCTGCGATTATAGTTCATGGGCATTTCCTTATCCGGCGGGGTTGCCGCTAACAGAGGCAATTATAGGTGCCTTGTTTACAGGGATGCCAACGAAGTACGCAAAGTATAGTAAAAGTATGCTTAGCGTTTAGTGAGGCATGCTATCAAAGTGTGGTAGTTGAGCATCTGTATTGTCCCATGATGGAGCACTTTGGTGATAGACCACCAGTTGCGGGGTAAAACTCTCAGTGTCATCCAAGCTGCCGGCGCGGATAAATTCCAGTTCGCTAAAGCCTGAATTGGCAGCGTAGATATGACAGCCGCACTGCGGGCAGAAACCGCGTGTGACGGTATTGCCGCTGTCGGCTTGTTTTTGGTGAAAGCGCAGCTCCCCCTTGATGTGTAAACTGCCTTTTGGCACGCCTATGCTTGAAATGTGCCCGGTACCGCTTATTTTTTGGCAGTCTTTGCATTGGCAGTGGCCCGCCACTGCGGCATCTTGGTCACAGCTATACTCAATTGCGCCGCACAGGCAGCTTCCGGATAGTGTACTCATCACTCGCTCCTTAAGTTACTTTCGTTTTTGAAGTTAGTGTAATCTAGCTTGGTTTCTTCAAAATCGCAAGTAACTTGATTACCATAGCTGCTAATCGGTCGAATCAGCATTAGAGGTAGAGAGAGTGAGTCCAGAGTTTTTGCGTTCAGGTTGTCCCATCGTCAATGCACTGGATATATTTGGCGATAAGTGGAGC
>JBMZCU010000048.1:0-14019 GCA_049613705.1 Pseudomonadales bacterium
GAATAATAGCAAGTTCCTTTTCCGTTTGCTAAACCGCCCTTGAAACTTCCTTTGTATTTAGTTCCGCCTTTATAAATATATGTTCCTTTTCCGTTAATGCAATCGCCTTCTACACATCCTTTAGTTGGTGTTTGTGCAAAGCTGTAAAATCCAAATAGCATAAAAATGATTATAAAATATAAATTCTTCATGTTTGTATTAGTTTTTAAGTCTTGTTTTAGGTGAAAAATTCTCTTCTTTTTCTATTAATTATTAGGTATTCAATTTTTATCTTTAATATTCAATTATTTACAAAGATATCTCACTTAGTGCGCCTCATCCCAATTAATGCCAGTACCCGCCTCTACAATAAGCGGCACAGAAAGCGATGCAGCTTCCTGCATCTTTTTGATCACCGCCGCACTAAATGCCTCTACTTGCTCCTCAGCAATTTCAAAGACCAGCTCATCGTGCACCTGCATTATCATTCGCGCATCAAATTGCCCTTGCGACAACCAAGTATCAACCTCGAGCATTGCGCGCTTAATAATGTCCGCCGCTGTACCTTGCATAGGGGCATTGATCGCCGTGCGCTCCGCCGCCTGACGACGAATGGCGTTGGAAGCTTTGATATCAGGTAAGTAGAGGCGACGACCGAACACAGTTTCAACGTAACCGAGGTCGCGCGCCTTCTCACGCACTTCTTCCATATAGTTTTGCACCCCTGGGTAGGTCGCGAAGTAGTGATCGATATACTCTTTCGCCTCCACTCGGCCTATGCCCAACTGCTTGGCCAAACCAAAAGCCGACATACCGTAAATCAAGCCAAAGTTAATTGCCTTAGCACTGCGGCGCTGCTCTGTTGTCACTTCTTCCAGGGGGACTTTAAAGACCTCTGCAGCCGTCGCTTTGTGCACATCTTCCGCGTGGTTGAAAGCATCCAACAGCCCTTGATCTTTCGACAAGTGCGCCATGATACGCAACTCAATTTGCGAGTAATCGGCAGCGACAATCTTGTAGCCTTTAGGCGCGATAAACGCCTGGCGAATCTTTCGCCCCTGGGCACTGCGAATCGGAATGTTCTGCAAGTTTGGATCAGTAGATGATAGACGCCCAGTTGCCGCTACCGCCTGATGGTAAGACGTGTGAATACGCTTAGTGCGCGGGTTAATCATCAGTGGCAGTTTGTCTGTGTAGGTTGACTTCAGCTTTGCCAAGCCGCGATATTCAAGCAGCAACTTTGGCAGCTCAAACTCCTCCGCTAAATCAACTAGCACCTCTTCTGCCGTCGAAGGAACGCCCTTGGGTGTTTTCTTTTTAACTGGCAGCCCCAACTTCTCAAACAAAATTTCCTGCAACTGTTTGGGCGAGCTCAAATTAAACTCCCCGCCAGCCAGTTCGTGCGCTTCCAACTCCAGCTCTTTAAGGCGCTGTTCCAATTCCAAACTCTGCGAGGCAAGCATAGTCGCATCGACCAAGGCACCGTTGCGCTCGATATGCGAGAGCACAGGAATCAGTGGCTTTTCAATATCTTCGAACACTTGGTTGAGCGGTGCAATGTTTGCTAGCTGTTCATTGAGAGCCAGATGTAAGCGCAAGGTTATATCCGCATCCTCAGCGGCATAAGGGCCTGCGTGCTCCAAGTCTATTTGATTAAAGGTCAGCTGTTTTTTACCTTTACCGGCCAATTCTTCGAATTTAACCGTCGTAACTCCGAGGTATTTTTTAGCCAGGCTGTCCATATCGTGACGCGTAGCGGTAGAGTTGAGCACATAAGATTCAAGCATAGTGTCGAAAGCCACGCCTTGTACCTCTATGCCGTAACGCGCCAATACATTGATATCGAATTTAAAGTGCTGCCCTATCTTGCCACGTAGCGGATCCTCCAACAGAGGTTTTAACTGTGCTAACACCCAATCTCGATCCAGCTGTGGCGGCGCCCCCATGTAATCGTGAGCGAGCGGCACATAAGCGGCTTCGCCAGGTTCGATGGCAAATGAAACACCGACAAGCTCTGCTTCCATATAGTCTAGCCGATCGGTTTCCGTATCAAAGGCAAACAGCGGGGCCGCGCGCAAGCGCTCAAGCCACACATCAAAGTCCGCACGCTCTAAAATTACCTGATAATTCAGTTCACTGGGTGCTGTGGGCAGTTCAGCTTGCTGCGGCTCCTCTTCATCGCCCGAAACCACTGCATTTGGGTCGTCTAATTCACGCAGCCAGCTCTTAAATTCGTACTTTGTGAAGAGCGCGCGCAACGCCTCTTTATCCACAGCCTCATTTTGCAATTGCGCTATGGATAACTCCATTTCAACATCTGTTTTAATCGTCGCCAGTAAGTAAGATAGCTCGGCGAATTCTCGATTATCTTCCAGCTTTGCAGCCATCGTTTTAGAGCCGCGAAAACCTAATGCGGCAATATCATCGAGATGCTCGTAGAGTGCGCTGATCCCGCCAATACCCTGCAACAGCGCCAGCGCCGTTTTTTCGCCAACCCCCGGCACACCAGGAATGTTGTCAACCTTGTCGCCCATCAATGCCAAGTAGTCGATGATCAGCTCGGGTGGAATACCAAACTTCTCGTTAACCCCTGCAATATCCATTACCGTGTCATTCATGGTATTAATCAATGTGACATGCTCATTCACCAACTGAGCCATATCCTTGTCGCCAGTGGATATCAGCACAGAGCAGGCCTGCTCAGTCGCTTGCTTGGCATAAGTGCCAATGACATCGTCGGCCTCGACCCCCTCTATCGCAATCAGCGGCATTCCCATAGCGCGAATGATCTGATGGATAGGCTCTATCTGCAGGCGCAAATCATCGGGCATGGAGGGCCGATTGGCTTTGTACTGCGGATAAATATCGTCGCGAAACGTCTTGCCTTTGGCGTCAAAGATTACGGCGATGCGGCTTTGTGGGTACTGTTTGACCAAGCTGCGCAACATCGAGGTAACAACGCGTACCGCGCCACTCGGAAACCCTTCACTGGTGCGTAAATCCGCCTGCTGTGAGGCAAAAAATGCACGGTATAAATAGGACGAGCCATCGACGAGTATCAGGGAGGGGTGAGCCATAGCGACATGATTCCAATAATTAAAAGAAGCAGTATATCGCTTCCCATTTTTGGCGCAAAGCACAGCGGCTCAATCGTCGCAAAAGCGCGGCTAACCAAAGGTTGTGAGCCCAAGGCTATTCTTTGACGTTTGCCACTATCGCAATGGCGTTAAACGGCATGGTTTGATCTTCCAATACCTCTATCTGCTTTTCAGCAGCTAATACCAACAAGTGGGAAGCGTCGTCACTACCAAGATTACGAACGATCAATAGTTTAGGTACACGGCGCAACATCACCCGTGTCGCCTCGGCAATGCCTGGCTTTACCTTATTAATATCGCCAATGCTGTAGCGCTGCATCAACTGTTCAATATAGCTTTTCATTTCACGGTGCCGCTGCACGCTCTGTTCACTGTAATTATGTACCTGAGCGGCATCTGGTAACACCTCATCAAACAGCGCGCTGACCTGGTCGACAAACCACACACTTAGATCGTGCTCACGTAAGTGATCATAGAGCACACACTGGTGAAACCCTTCGAATTCATCGCGTAATATAGTGCGCGATACCAAGCCAGAAACCGTACTGTTCAAGATGCCGGAGGGAATCGTGTAGTCATCCACGGTAGCCGTCATATCAGCCATGCCGCCAATATCAGAAATAACACACAACTCATCTGACAGCTGATAGTCACTGCCGGCGTTCCACTTGGCAACGGCAGCTTTTAATTCTTGTGTAATAACGCCTTTGGCCGTCCAACCGTCGACAAATAGCACGCTCTGCGCACTGCGCCCGGATTGTTCAACGTAGCGTAGCGCCTGTTCATCAATTCCTTTATCACGCACGATAGAAACCGAGTAATGCACAACATCGGTATCAAAGTAATGCTTAAGCGCCCTGGCCAACAGCACACCAATGGGGGTCCCTGCGCGGGCCAGTGACAACAAGGTCACTTCAGACCCGCGAGAAGCTACGATTTGCGCCGCAAGAGAAGCCACCTCGCCCGCTAAGCGCAACTTGTACTTTTCCACAAGGCTGTGGAAAATATCGAGATACTTTGCACTCGGTGGATGCTCTTGAGAGATCAGCTGCGAGTAGTGCATACCACCACGCTGTAACAGCCGTTCCTTCTCTTCAACACTGAGCATAGGAACATCGACACTCTGTAGCAAAAACTGGCAATCCTCAGCCCGATAGCTACCGATCAAAGGTTTACTACTCATTGGAGCTGCTCCCTGGTGATTTGGCTAGTGCTGGGAATTACTTGAAAATGACAGGCCTGCATAAAAGGCAAATCGCTAGAGCTATCTCCAGCGCCGATGAACAAAACAGCCCGCTCACGCTCGACGAGCCTTTGTTGGATAAACTCGACCGCGCGCTTTTTACAGCTGTAGGGCGCGAGCAACGCCATGTTGTTACCATTGACGTGCACCCTCGCATTATCTTCGAGTGCAGCAAAGTCCTCGCCCAAGGTTTTTAGCTTGAGTAAATCACCCGGCTCGCCCTTGATAGAGATATAACAAGGCACTTCGTAATCAGAGATGATACGACAGCGCAGTGACAGTTTTTGCGTTTCAATTTGCTGAGCTACGCGGGCGAGGTAATCTTGTAAAATCCCCTGCCAACGCTCGCTTTGCGCTCTGATAGCATCCATCCACTGCGGATCTGGAAGGTCATTTTGATCAAGCACAATAGCACCGTGGTCAATCACTTTATAAGACGTAAAATTCAGTGCGACGCGATCTAGCGCCTGTTTGTTACGGCCAGTCACTGGAATCAAGTGCTGCGCGGCGCTCCAGTCAAAAAAGCACTGCTGGGCAGGTGTAGAAAACGACGCTGGTGCTCCCTGCTTGTCAACTGCCGTCACCGCAAGGGGTTCTCCCTGTGGGCACTTCCTCTCAGTTTGGATCAAGGTATCATCAATATCTGTAAAAACGACAATAGACATAAAAGGTTCTCAATTAAGCCAAGATAGCGCACTGGGCGCCCAACTGCTGACGCAAAGGGCAGTTTTCATAGTGTTCGCGGCTCTCATAGAGCAAGATGGCACTGCGATCGTATGGCTGGTTGTACAAGTAATAAGAGGCCTGCTGCGCTTCATCGTAAAAACTTTCTTTACGTGAGATCCCCACCCCTTCGTAAATTGGCGAGCGGCCCGTCGATTGGAATAACACATCAATACCGCGACGCTCCAACGACTCTGCAAACAAAAATGGCTGATAGATAAACTCACCAGTGCCGATGACGGTGTAGCACAGCTGAGGATCCAAAGTAGCACAGCTAAAGGGCTCCCCTTCTGGCGTTTCGAATGTCGCTGCGGTATTGGCACTAAGCTGATGCCCAATACGGCCCGTGTCAGGGCGGTTACCGACTTTACTGATGCCGCTAGCGGTATGCTCTGGCAGTGATGGTGCGCAATTTGGGTCATCAGTAAATTGATAACCACCATCGAGCAGGCTGTTAAATACGAGCTCAATACCTGCATGTTGCGCACAGTAAGCTTCACGCTGCGGTGCGCTCAGCCAATTGACTAGGCTGCTCCACACCACACGCTTCAGATTTGGCAAGTAATTGGTAAGCTGCTCAGTCAACTGACTGACTGTGCGACCCGTGCTGATTTCATCATCGACGACGATAACGCTCTGTATGGCCTCGCGCTGGGCGTGTGAATCAAGTGCATAAATTAGATGCGAAGGTGCGTGACTGTGCGCCTCGACAATAGAAAATGCCACCTCGCACGCAAGTGAACAGCGCGTCGTATGACTGTAGAGCACCTCGCTGTGACGCGCACGTGCCAGCTCTTGTGCAACACCTGCTCCCAATCCGGTAGCTGTCTCTGCAACACCGAGTACCCAGGTATCTTCGAGGCTCTCAGGCTCTAACTGTTCAACTAAAGCGCGATAACTCTGGCGCATTTGCGACGGTTTACAGGGCACGTACTTGCCGAGCACCTTGGAAATAAAAAGATAGCGTCTTTTGGGATTTTGGCGTGCACCGAACGTCAGCAACTCACTGAGCGGATAGCGCGCTTGAGAGACCGATATTTGCAAGCTTCCCGTCTGCAGTTGAATATCGTATTGATTGTGCATTGACAAATCTCGTGCGAAAAATTGAGCGTACATTCTTTGAGTGGCGCCAATGATAACACCTACTGGCGGTTACTGGAGATGATGTGTTGGCCGGAGGGTAAAGAAAATGAAAATTAAGACTTTTTAGAAGGAAGGGCAAAGTGGCGTGTGCTGCCACTTTGCCAACATCGTATCGACAATTAGCCGACGTTGACGTTGTACTGCTGTGCCATAGGCTTGAGGCCACCGGCAAAGCCTTGACCAATCGCTTTCACTTTCCACTCACCGTTGTGACGGTAGAGTTCACCGAAAACCAGTGCCGTCTCAGTTGAGTAGTCCTCAGAAAGGTCGTAGCGTACAACTTCTTCGTTAGACTCTTGGTTGACGATGCGAATGAAAGCGTTAGACACTTGGCCGAAGTTCTGGTTACGTCCTTCGCCGTCGTGAATCGTAACACCGACGATCACTTTGCTGACATCTGCAGGCATAGTTGTCAGGTCGACTTTAATCGCTTCATCGTCGCCATCACCTTCACCTGTTCTGTTGTCACCTGTGTGCTCAACAGAGCCACAGGTAGACTTCAAGTTGTTGTAGAAAATGAAATCGCTGTCTGAACGCACTTTACCGTCTTCACCAACCATGAATACTGAAGCGTCTAGATCGAACTCAGCACCGTCTGTTGCGCGCACGTCCCAGCCTAGGCCCAGCATCATTTTTGTCATCCCTGGTGCGGCTTTTTCCAGTGAAACGTTACCGCCTTTTGATAGTGATACACCCATGTGAAATCTCCTGTTTAAATACTCTGTATTACGAATTTATTTTAAAGCTCGAAACCGGCAGGGTCTAAACCAAGCTCTAGTGCAATTTTGCGTGCAACCGCTTTTTCATCGTCGTCAAACACACCATCGGCCGCCGCAATTGACAGAATTAAGCGCATGACCGTACGGCAGGCAACATCATCACCCTTCAGCAGGTTAAGAGCTTCATACGCCTTGGAAGAGCCCACGTCTTCGTCGAAGTCAAAGTTACCCAAAAACTCATTGAAAGAAGCGATGACGTCACTGGTCTTGAAAACAGACAATGCATCGTTGCTCTCAATAATTTTGAGCATCTTTTTCTTCTCGTCAGAAGAAACGTCGCCATCGGCGCGTGCAATCAATGCCGTACCAGCTGTCGCCGCATTAAGGAACTTCTTGTTCTTGAACTTGAGCACTTCGTCTTTCAGTTCGTTTGACTTCTGCTTAATACTAGATAGGAAACTGGAAAAACTCATTATTCATCCTCGTTGTCTGTATCGTTTTGATGGCGCCACGGCAAACCCCAGCCGAACGCTCTGTCCATCTCGGTTAAATCGTCAAAATACTCGTTGACCGCTGTCAGCTTCACATCTGCACCACTAAAATCCAGCATGGCAACCGCGTAAATTGGCTTTACCATTAGCGTCTGTGGCGAAATCGTCTGTGCATCCAGCCCCGGCAGATTGAAATCTACCGTCACATTGAGCCCATCCCAGCTATCGTACGCCTCCATCATAGTGACAAAAATCAGATATTTATCTAGTTTATGCCGATAGAGAGGATTGATTTTAAGCTGCTCTAAATGGCGGTTACTATCACTGTGCGCGACAATGTAAGGCACCCCATCATAAGAGCCGAACAAACCCTCATCGAAACTGTAAACAAGCCCATTCTGGCCGTTGTTGAGCTGATAGAAGCAACCAATTCGCAAATCGGAGATCGCTTTAAAATTCTCGCCGACAAAATAGCGCGAAATTGAGCGATTGGACCGCTTGCCTGACTCCCAGCGCAGTGAGATACAAGCATCCTGCGAATCCGCGCTCGGCGCTGGCCGCACGCTTGTCTCAGGGCGCGGCTGATCTTCTCTCATCGGCATCGGCAACTCATAACTGGCTAACAACTTTTCCAGACCTGCATTGTAGCCCTGCATGACGCAGCGCAACTTCCAAGCACCGTTGCGCCGATAAACTTCAAGCACATTCAGCGCACGCTGCTGTTCCAATTGTTCAGAAATTGCCACGCGCGCTATTGGTGCCGAGCCAACCAAATCTTGCAATACACAAGACATAGCTGCGGTGTCTCCCGGAGTGTCTGATGCAATATAGAGTGTCAACTTTTCAACTTCGCCCGATATATCTGGCAAATTGAGTAACAGCTGGCCCTCGCGAAGGCTAACGCCCTCAAGTGCATCGAGCAAACTGTGCCGCCCCTCAACAGAGGTGACGATGACACCACTGCGCCACTGCCCCACTTCCAGTGCGAGGCAAAAAGCCCCATCACCGGAAATCGCTATATTTTGACCTGCGATCAAATCAACCATGTGAACACCGCCTAGCCCTAACGGCTTCGTCGATTAAAGGAAGTTTTGCGCCGTTGTATTCAGTAGGTTCTCAAGCTTTTTATCCGCTGTCGGCTCGCCGACTGCTCTAAACTTCCAAGCACCGCCGTGGCGATACAGCACACCTAGCACCATAGAGACAGAGCCATTGAATTTAGCTTCGTTAGCAATGTTGTAATCTGCGATCACGTTATCGACGCGCGTTGGCGTACCTTCATAAAGACGTACATTGGCGAAGGGAATCGTACCGAAATCCTGGCCTTGATAGCTGTTCAAAACAACACCGACGCTCTGCACATTGGCTGGAACGCGACCCAACTCGATTGTGATAACTTCGTTGTCCAGACCGTCATCACCATCCATATCACCGGTGCGATCATCACCGCTGTGTACGATAGAGCCGTCTTTGCTCTTCAACTGTCCGAAGTAAACGACATCGGCAATTTCTTTCTGCTCTGTGTATAGACCTAGTGTGGCATCTAGATCGACTGCAACTTTTTTAGTCCCGAAGAAGCCTTTCTTTTCGATGGCTCCCCAGTTGACGCCAACGCAGACATGATTCAAGCCTGAGCCGTTCTTCTCTAAGCTAATTCTCTGGCCTTTCTCTAAAGAAATAGACATTGCAACTCCCTTCCTGTGGTATTGGTTATAATTCGCTAAGCGTCTGAAGCGCTAGTATCTTCCTTGCCTTTAACCATTGTTGAATGAATAAAGGCGACCGTGATAAAGCCCGCACCAATCAGGCCGGTCACTGTCTCTGGAATGTGCATAAAGGACTTCAAGAACATCATACTCGCCAGCGCGATTATGGCATAGAAGGCCCCGTGTTCAAGGTAGATGTACTCGTCCAGCGTCTCCTTCTCGACGAAGAAGATGGTCAACGAGCGCACAAACATCGCGCCGACACCTAGGCCGATCGCGATAATAAAGAGGTTAGTACTGATCGCAAACGCACCGATAACACCGTCAAAACTAAAAGAGGCGTCCAACAATTCAAGGTACAGGAACATCGCAGCACCGCTTTTAGCGGCACCTTCAGCAACACGGCGCGTGAATCACCATAAAGGTTGCCACACCCATCGCGCCTGAGACTAGGAAAGCATTAGTATCGGCACCTGAAAGGAAGAAGAATGCGACAACGGCGATAAAACCTATAGTGAAAACTTCAGCGCTGTAGGAAAACTTTTCGAACAGTGCCAGTGGCTTCTCGATAAACGGAATCCAGTGATCTTTATCGTCATCAAAGAAAAACTTCAGCCCGACCATCATCAAAAAGGCGCCGCCGAAGGCCATCAGAGAGACATGGGCTTCTATCATCCGTGCGGCGTACTCTTCAGGTTGGTTGATCGCAATTTGCAACGCAGCCCAAGGCGACACGCCGGCGAGAACACTGACAATCAGTACCGGGAAGACAATACGCATGCCAAATACGGCAATCAAAATGCCCCACGTTAAAAAGCGCTTGCGCCAGACTTCGTCCATTTCTTTGAGCACCGTGGCGTTAACCACAGCGTTATCAAACGAGAGTGAAATTTCCAGCACTGCCAATACCGCTACGATAAATACAGCGGCTGGGCCACCGATGAAGTAACCGGCAATTAAACCCGCGAGAGTAACCAACAGGCTCCCTCTAAAATATTTAATATTTTTCAACATTCACTCTTGTCTCAAGTTGTGTTCGATAACATGTTCACAGCAATTGCTATGCAACCTTGCCTAAATCTGCCAAGAATTGTACAGGGTGAGAAAATATACTCTACTGTTATCGCTCACCACACACTTAATCCATGCCACTTTCAGCACGTTCGACTTACTTTTAAGTCAAATTCCGAGCTGTTATTGATACTTTTTTTGGTCAACAGTTCCTATTTTCAAGGCCCGAAGCACAACTAACTCGCAAATCAGCGTATCGATAGAGTAGTACTTCACGCGCAGACACCGTATTATTTGCTCATTAAATGAGGTGTGTATATATACAGTCCTCTCTGTAACAAGTTTATAAACGGTGATTCAGTGGCAGTTTACACAACATTAGAAACAGCAGATTTAACCGCCCTTATGGCTGAGTATGATTTAGGCAAACTCGTTTCATTTCGCGGTATCGACGGTGGCATCGAAAACACCAACTATTTTGTGACTTTAGAAAGCGCAGGTAAAACTCGGGAGTATGTACTTACACTCTTCGAAGAGTTCACCATGGAAGACATGCCATTTTTCGTCGAGCTGGCCACTTGGTTGGCCGATAAAGGCATTCCCGTACCCTCGCCCGAAAAGGACAAAAATGGCATCGCCCTCAAGCAGGTCAAAGGCAAACCCGCGATGCTGCAGAACAAATTCGATGGCCATCACCTCGAGCAATCACAGCTGACCACTGAGCACTGCAGCGCCATCGGCGAGCAGCTGGCAAAAATGCACTTGGCCGCCGAGGATTTCTATCTTAAGCGTCAGGCCCACCGCGGGCTCTACTGGTGGCGCCGCGAGAGCATCAACATTGCCAGCCACCTCAGCGAGGAAGACGCTCAATTGCTACACGAAGAAGTAAAACTCTTCGAAGAGTTGCGCGAGCGCTTGGGTGAACAACTGCCAATGAGTGTGATTCACGGCGATCTCTTTCACGATAATGTGCTGTTTAACGCCAGCCAGATCGACGCCATCATCGACCTCTACAACAGCGCCACAGCGTACATGCTATTTGATCTTGCAATCGTCGCCAATGACTGGTGCCGCAATGCTGATTTCGGCATCGACAGCGCCAAAGAAGAAGCTCTTTTACGCGGCTACCAGAGCGTGCGTACCTTTACTCAAGCCGAGCACAGTGCCTGGCCTCAACTCACGCAAACTGCTGCGATGCGTTTCTGGCTATCTCGCCTGATCCCGGCCTTCGGCGTCGCGCAGGCATCTCGCGAGAGCAGCGACATGGTGATCAAAGATCCTGACGAGCTTAAAAAGACACTGCTGTTTCGCCGTGCCAACCCCTCTTCACTTCCAGCATAAGGCGCTGATAGATGGACGTAACTTCAATTATCGACGGCCTCAACGACGCACAGCGTGAAGCGGTCACCGCCCCCCTGCAAAATATGCTAGTACTGGCCGGCGCAGGCTCAGGTAAAACACGGGTACTGATTCACCGCATCGCCTGGCTCGTGCAGACTGAGGACATCTCTCCTTATTCCATACTTGCGGTTACCTTCACCAACAAAGCTGCCAAAGAGATGCGCGCCCGTATCGAGCAACTGCTGGGAGTCAACCCCAACGGTATGTGGATGGGCACCTTCCACGGTTTAGCACATCGCATTTTACGCGCGCACTGGCGCGATGCAGGCTTAGTTGAAAACTTCCAGATCATGGACAGTGAAGACCAGCTTCGCATGATCAAGCGCATCTGCAAAGAAATGGGGCTCGATGACAAACAGTGGCCAGCAAAGCAGTTTCAGTGGTTTATCAATGCCCAGAAAGACGAGGGCCTGCGCAGCCGTCACCTCGAGCGCACTGCAGACCCTAATTTAAGTACCATGATCGCGGTATATGAAGCCTACGAGCAAAATTGCGACCGCAGCGGTTCCATCGACTTTGGCGAATTGCTACTGCGCTGCCTCGAGCTACTGCGCGATATCAATCCTGGCCTACTCACTCACTACCAAGAGCGTTTCCGCTATATATTGGTCGACGAGTTTCAGGATACTAACGCTATCCAGTATGCCTGGTTACGCCTGCTCACAGGGCACGAGCGCAAACTGATGGCCGTCGGTGACGACGACCAGTCTATCTACGGCTGGCGCGGCGCCAAGATCGAGAACATCCAGCACTTCCCCGATCACTTTCCAGGTGCACAAACGGTCAAGCTGGAGCAAAACTATCGCTCCACCAGCACGATATTGCAGGCGGCTAACGCCGTGATTCACAACAACAGCAGCCGACTTGGCAAGCAGTTGTGGACCGACGGTGCTGAAGGCGACAAAATCGCGCTCTACGCCGCATTCAACGAGCAGGACGAAGCGCGCTTTGTCGTCGGCCAGATCCAGAAGTGGATCGACGAGGGCAGTATGCGCAGCGACAGCGCCATCCTCTACCGCTCCAATGCCCAATCGCGAGTGGTGGAAGAAAGCTTAATACGCGCTGGCGTCCCCTACAAAATTTACGGCGGTCACCGCTTTTACGATCGCCTGGAAATCAAAAACGCACTGGCCTACATGCGACTTGTTGCCAACCGCGAAGACGATACCGCCATGGAGCGCGTGATCAATGTACCGTCTCGCCGCATCGGCACACGTACCATCGAAGCCATTCGCGAGCAGGCACGCAGCGAGAATATCTCAATGTGGCGCGCGGCCAACGAAGTCGTTGAATACAAAAAAATCCCCAAAATGGCCTGTGAGTCATTGCAAGGTTTTCTCAACTTAATCAACCAGTTGGACAGCGAGACCGAGGGAACCCAGCTCGAAGAACTCACCGATCACGCCATCCAGCTCAGCGGCCTGATCCCTCACCACCTAAAAGAGAAAGGTGAAAAAGCCCAGTCGCGCATCGAAAACTTAGAGGAATTGGTCAACGCGGCCAAGCAATTCAATCAGCAGTGGATCCAAACGGAAGATGAAAACGGCGAGGCCGAGTTCAGCAGCCCACTGGCCGCTTTCCTCGACCAGGCTGCACTGGATGCCGGTGAAGCGCAGGCCGATGAGTACCAAGACAGCGTGCAGCTGATGACACTGCACTCGGCCAAAGGCCTAGAATTCCCGCTTGTCTTTATGGTCGGTATGGAAGAGGGGCTCTTTCCCAGCAGCCGCGCCAGCGAAGAACCTGGCCGCATGGAAGAGGAGCGACGCCTGTGCTACGTAGGTATCACCCGGGCGATGCAGCAACTCTACCTGACATACGCAGAGTCTCGACGTATGTACGGCCAAGACAACTACAACAAGCCCTCACGCTTTATTCCCGAAATTCCCGCGGAGCTGCTCGAGGAAGTACGCCTCAACGCCACGGTGAGCCGCCCGGTACAGACGCGCAGCAACATGTACTCACAAGAAGCCGAGCGCGTCAGCGGCTTGCAGTTAGGGCAGCGTGTCTATCACGAGAGCTTCGGTGAGGGCATAGTGCTGAACTGCGAGGGTGAAGGCGCTAAAACGAGAGTCCAAGTCAACTTTGACGACGCCGGTATCAAGTGGCTCGTGCTCGGCTTTACCACGCTGGAAGCGCTTTAATGCACAATTTCAGCGAGTCTTGCCAGCGTAACCAGGCCCCCATCTACGATGTGCTCAAGCCCTACTTTGAGCGCGTCGGCGATGTACTGGAAATCGGCAGCGGCAGTGGCCAGCACGCGCACTTCTTCACCGCGCGATCACCGCAGTTGAATTGGCAGTGCAGCGACCGCGCGATGTGGTTACCCGGGCTTGAGGCCAATATCGCGGAGCACTTTCCCGCGGGCTTCAGCCCCGCGCTGGAGCTGGATGTCAACGCGCACTGGCCCGACGCGCGCTACGACATGATCTACACCGCCAATTCGCTGCACATCATGAGCTGGGAGAACGTGCAGAACTTCTTCGCCAATTTAGCGTCCCATTT
>JBMZCU010000049.1:0-13699 GCA_049613705.1 Pseudomonadales bacterium
ACCGGAGAAGACGACACCGAACAGGAAGTCGTTCCAGATTTGGGTGAACTGCCAAATCACAGTGACTACAATAATCGGGGGAGACAGCGGCAGGACGATCCGCCAGAAAATGCGGAAGAATCCGGCGCCATCTATTTTGGCTGCGCTGATAAGCTCTCGCGGCAATCCAATATAGTAGTTGCGGAAAAACAGCGTGGTAAAAGCTAGACCGAAGATCACGTGAACCAGAATCAAACCGCTTGCGCTACTGGCTAGCCCCAGCCAACCCAGTGTGACGGCCATGGGGATCAGTACAACCTGGAAGGGAATGAAGCAACCGAATAGCAAGAGGCCGAAAAACAGCTCACTGCCGCGAAAGCGCCACATGGAAAGCACATAACCGTTGAGCGCACCGAGTAAGGTTGAAATCAACACCGCCGGAATGACGATCTTGAAGGAGTTCATGAAAAACGGTGAAATCCCCTTGCACTCACTCCCAGTACAGGCGGAGCTCCAGGCTTTGGACCAAGCGGCCAGGCTCGGGTCTTGCGGCAGAGCTAAGAGGTTGCCGTTGCGAATCTCCTCGACATCTTTTAGCGAGTTCATCACCATCACCAACAGGGGAGCGAGATAGATAAAAGCCATCACAATAAGCAGCGTGTACAAGCCTGCTCGCAGTATTTTCTGTGCGCCGGAGCGCGGTTGAGTAATCATTGTTTTTTACCTCGCAGTTCCGAATAGAGGTAGGGGATCAATATTGCCAACACACCGCCTAGCATCACTACACCACTGGCGGCGCCGAGGCCCATTTGGCTGCGAGTAAAGGCGTGCGCGTACATAAAGTTAGCGGGTAAGTCAGAGCTGTAGCCAGGTCCGCCGCCGGTTAATGCTGCCACCAAGTCGAAGCTCTTAATCGCAATGTGCGACAAAATGACAAAGGCGCTGAAAAAGACCGGTTTGAGGCTGGGCAAGATAATTCGGCGATAGATAGTCGGCATTGTTGCACCGTCTAGTTGCGCAGCTTTGACCATCTCTTGATCGACCCCGCGTAAACCGGCGAGAAAAAGGGCCATCACAAAGCCAGAGGACTGCCATACCGCGGCGATAACTAGGCAGTAGACGACCATGTCAGAATTGACGAGCCAGTCGAAGGTGAAGTTTTCAAAGCCCCAGTCACGCATCATGTTTTGGATGCCCAAGCTTGGGTTGAGCAACCATTTCCAAGCTGTGCCGGTAACGATGAATGAAATCGCCATCGGGTAGAGGTATATGGTTCGCAGCAGCCCTTCCTGGCGGATTTTTTGATCCAACAGGATCGCCATCACGATACCCAGTGCCAGGCAAATGATGATGAAGAGTCCGCCGAAGACAATCAGGTTGTCCAGAGCGACCGCCCAGCGATCGTTGGCGAACAGCTTGCTGTACTGATCGAAGCCGACAAACTTCCACACAGGAAGCATGCGCGATTTTGTCAGCGAGAGTGCCACTGTCCACAGAATGTAGCCGTAGATACAGACCATCACGATGAGGAAAGAGGGTGCGAGTACTATTTTGGGCATGCTATCGGCTAGCAGGTCCGTCAGGGAGCGCTTTTTAGACACAAAGCCACCTAGTGTTTGGGTTGATCACAATGCTGCTGTTATCGCTTAATACAGCGCATAACAGCATAGAGGAGTTACCCGCAGCTCAGCGAGCTGCAGGTAGTTGCCTGTATTACAGGCTAGCTTTTACCGCGTTGGCTAGCTTTTCAACGGCTTCTTCAGCGCTCTGGTCGCTGTTGTAGAAGTTAGTGACAACGTCGGAAATCGCGCCGAGTGCGCTAGATGTTGTCGCCATACCGTGGGCGAAACTAGGGACGAGGTCACCGCTTTTAGCAGTGCTTGAGAAGCTGGCGATAGAAGCTTTGGCACAGCTGTCGAACGGTGTCTCATCCATGCCTTGACGCACAGGGATAGAGCCTTTGTTCAAGTTGAAGGTCTCCTGGAACTTAGGTTCCATGATCAGGCGTGCCAGCGCTTGCTGCGCTTCAACGGCATCGTCTTTCTTCAGGTTGAACATCGCGAAGCTGTCGATGTTGAAGGTGTACTGGTGCTCAGTTTGAGGTGCTGGAGCGCAGATGAAGTCTTTGCCAGGTACTTTGCCAGCGGCGGTGAATTCGCCTTTGGCCCAGTCACCCATCACTTGCATGGCAGCTTCGCCGTTAATCACCATAGAAGTGGCGATATTCCAGTCACGGCCTGGGCTGTCTGCATCGATGAGGTCGCGTGTCTGCTTGAACGTTTTGAAAATGTCGACCATTTGCGCGCTGCGCAGCGTCGCATCGTCGTGCTTGACGAAAGCTTTGGTATAGAAGTCCGAACCGCCCATGCCTAAAGCAACAGCTTCAAACAGCGTGGCGTCCTGCCATGCCTGGCCACCATGCGCCAGTGGAATAATACCCGCAGCCTTGAGCTTAGGACCCGCGGCGATCATCTGCGCCCATGTTGTAGGGATTTCTACACCCGCTTTTTTGAACGCTTCTGGGTTGGCCCACAACCAGTTGACGCGGTGTACGTTAACGGGCACAGCGACGTATTTGCCTTCGTATTTCATGATATCGCTGACGACGCCTGGCAGTAGGTTGTCCCAACCGGCTTTCTTAGCGACACTGTCGAGATCTGCCAGGAAGCCCAGTTCACCCCACTCTTGAATATCTAGGCCTTTCATCTGTGCAGCCGCTGGAGGGTTACCAGAGACAGCGCGTGACTTAAGTACCGTGCTCGCCGCTTCACCTGCACCGCCGGCTACGGCGAAGTCTGTCCAAGTGTGGCCTTCTTTGGTCAGCAACTCTTTCAATACGTTTACGGATGCGGCTTCACCACCGGATGTCCAGTAGTGGAGAACTTCTACTTCACCTGCTTGTGCCGTGACGGCGGAGATGGCGAGTGCTAGGCCTGCTACGGCTGCTTTAGTGTTTTTCATCTCTAGGTACCTTGTTATATTTTTTTGATAGTTAGAGACTCACGTACATGAGTACTATGGTCTGCCCTATAAGGTAGCAAAGCGCTGCACTGAAGTGGGTCACACTGTGCAAGGAATTGTAACTAAGTGTAACGGCGCACCGGCGCCGATTACTCTTGATCGTCTTGACGTAACAGCGGCAGCTGCAGGGTGGCCTTGAGACCACAGGGGGTAAGGTTACTCAACTTGATATTGCCACCGTGCGCCTTGGCGATGTTGCGCGCGATCGATAGCCCCAACCCCATTCCACCACTGTGCCCCATGTTGGGCTGTACCCGGGTGTAGGGTTGAAATACATCTAGCAGGTTGTCAGCGGGAATGCCGGGGCCGTCGTCACAAATTTCGATGAACAGTTGCTGGCCGTCGCGATGCAAGCTGACGGACACCTCGCTGCCATAGTGGAAAGCATTGTCTAGCAAGTTGCCAATACAGCGTTTGATGGCCAGTGGTTTGCCTAAAAAGTCATTGATGCGATCGCCGTGTATGTGCAGTTGCTGCCCGCTCAGGGCGGCATCTTCCGCGAAACGTGCAAGGAGGCGCGAAATATCGACATGGGTGTGGTTCTCGTGCACATCGGTCTCGCTGACGCTTTGCAGTGCGCCTTTGACCATTAAATCTAAATCTTCTAAATCACGGCTAAAGGCGTCTCGGGACTGTTCGTCATCCAAGAGCTCTGCGCGCAGCCGCAATCGGGTAATCGGTGTTTTAAGGTCGTGGGAGATAGAGGCAAACAGGCGCTCTCGGTCTTCAAGGTAGCCCTGTATGCGCTGTTGCATGTCGTTGAATGCACGCGCGGTGAGCCGCACTTCATGGCTGCCCTCCTCCGGGATGTTGAAGCTCTCGCCGCGCCCTATGTGCTCTGCTGCGCGCCCGAGCTGGCGAATTGGGCGGGTGATATAGCGCACCCCCCAGATGGCGATCAACAGCACACTGGCCAGTGAAATCAGCAGTGAAAAGACGCGCTCTTTTGACAGCGGTGAGCCACTGTCCTCGAGCAGAAGGCTTGGGATCAAAGTGGCGACATAGAGCCATTCCTGATCGTTGATCGGGAACTGTACCACTAAAATGGGGGCGTCGTAGGGCGAGAGCATCAGTGTCTGGTGGCCCCAGCGCTCAGGTAAGTCTGAGAGTTTGGTGTAGTTGTTGAGCACTTTGAGATCTTGCGGCAGCGAAAACACTGTCGATATCGGGGTTTGAGTGCCCAGTTCTTTTTGCAGTGCTTCGTTGAAGGCATCGATTACGATTTGCTTGGCCGCAGAGTCGACCGCATCTTGCAGTTCAATCTTCTCTTTGTTGAGAGTGACAAAAAAGCGGGTACCGCCCATGTCGCGCAGTTGGTCGAGTACGACGTGACGGTAGGCGTTGGGCAGTGAGATAAAAAAGCGCACCGTGGCGGTGACTCTGCCGGCCATCGCGACAGACATGTCGGCGACGCGGGTCTGATAATCGGCGCGCCACTGCGCAGTCCAGATGGCATTGCTGATGAGCTGTGCCAAGACAACACCTACGGCCATCATCCAGATAATACGCTGGTTGAGCGAGCGCGGTTTGCGCCACAGCCGTGAGAAGTTAAGCATCTGACTGCTGGACTGGCACGGCGAGAATATACCCTTTACCGCGCACCGTTTTGATCAGTTTAGGGTCTTTGGCGTCCTCGCCGAGCAGTTGCCGCAAGCGGCTGACATGCATGTCGACAAAACGATCTAGCGGTGCGGCTTCACGCCCTCGGGTTCCATCGGCGATGGCCTCGCGGCTAAGTGTTTCCCCCGCTTGATCGAGGAACAGCAGCAGCAGGTCAAAATCAGCGGCGCCGATGAGCACAGGCTCATTGTTAGGGCTGTATAGCTCTCGGCAGGTGCGATCCAGGCGAAAGCCGGCAAAATCTAAATAGCGTGTTTGCGTCTGCTTAGAGACTGGAGTGATGCGGCGCAGTATTGCCTTAATTCTGGCCAGTAGCTCACGGGGGTTAAAAGGTTTTGCCAAGTAGTCATCGGCGCCTAACTCAAGGCCGATAATGCGGTCTGTCTCGTCTGAATTGGCGGTTAGCATCACAACGGGCACTTGGCTGAAGGTACGCAGTTTGCGGCAAATTTCAAAGCCATCCAGCCCAGGTAGCATAATATCTAGAACAACTAAGTCGTAGTTGTCATCAGCGCCGATCGCCTCCAGAAAGCTCTCGCCTTCCAGCGCTATGTCCACCTTGAATCCGTTCTTGCTCAAGTAAGCCTGTAACAGAGAGCAGATCTCGGGATCGTCATCGACGACGTATATTTTTTTATTATCCATCGCAACATCTTACCTAAGCGTTTGTAGCGTTATCTTAACGGCGTCCTGTCACTTTGTATGCGGCCTTTTGATGCTTAATTGTAACAAAGTGTATGAGAAGATTGCTTAATGGTGCAGTTTGGGTTGTGTGCAACCAATGCTGAATTCATACTGTATTCATTTGTTGGTAGTCAGTGATGAGTCAGAAAATGTTTATAGGCCACGGCAAGCACCAAGTATCGATTCAAGGGGATATTATATGCATCAAGTTGATAGGTGCATTCAACGAGTACGACTTTCAGGCGATTTCCGCCAAAGTTAAGGCGCAAGTGTCAGCGCTCGACGGACGTGCCTTTTGTATGTTGATCGATCACTCAGAGCTGCTGGGCGCGACACCTGAGGCTTATCAGGAACTCGATAAGCTCAATACTTGGTTAAACGAGCAAAATATGCGTGCCAAAGCGATAGTAATCAACTTGAGCACAGTGTTAGATACGATTAAGAGCCGAACGCCTGCTATTTCAACGCAAAATATTAAAGTATTCGAGTGCGTAAACTCGGCGCGGCAGTGGTTAGACGCCTTCGCACAGCAATGACACTGGCGTAGTACTGTTGCGCAAAGCCGTGTGTTATCCCTTATAATTCGCCCTCAATAATATTTTTGAGTGCTGACTATGATCCCCTCCTCTCTTAAAACTGTTGCTATCGTTGGCGGCGGCCCCGCTGGATTGATGGCAGCTGAGCGGCTGTCAGCGGCAGGCTTTAGTGTCGATGTTTACGATGCCATGCCCTCGGTAGGGCGCAAGTTTTTACGCGCAGGGGTCGGTGGGCTCAATTTGACGCACAGTGAGCCCTGCACACAGTTTATCGAGCGCTATGGCGATCGCGCTGAAATTATTGCCCACTGGCTGACTAAATTTGATGCGCAGGCACTGCGCGACTGGGCGCAGGGCTTAGGTGTAGATACTTTTGTCGGTAGTTCTGGGCGTGTCTTTCCCGTGCATAAAAAGGCGGCGCCCCTGCTGCGGGCCTGGTTGGCGCGCCTGCACCAACAGGGTGTGAGTATTCATATTAAACACCGTTGGCAGGGCTGGGACGACAGCGGCGCACTGTGTTTTGAAACGCATGACGGCACGCAACTCGTCAGTGCTGATATCGTCGTGTTTGCCCTCGGTGGTGCCAGTTGGTCGCGTTTTGGCTCTGACGGGCGCTGGGCCTCCCCTTTTGCGCAGCGCGGTATTCACTGTATCGACTTTGAACCTAGCAATTGTGGCTTTGAGTATCCCTGGTCCGAAGCCTTGGTTGCAGCGCAGGCTGGCTCACCGCTGAAAGGTGTTGCGCTGGCCTTAGCACAAAACTGGTACAAGCGCGGTGATGCGGTAATCAGCCGCTATGGGGTTGAGGGAAGTTTGGTATATGCGGCATCGCTCGAGATTCGCGAGCGCATCAAACGCGATGGTGAGTGTACGGTTTACTGGGATTTACATCCAGACAAATCCCTTGAGCAGCTAACGACAGCGCTGGCTAAGCGCAAGAAAAAAGATTCCACCGCGAATGTGCTGCGCAAGCAACTAGGGCTCAGCGGTGCTAAGCTCGCGCTCTTAAAGGCGCTGACGGACAAAGCGCAGATGCAGGATCTGCAGGGGTTGCCAGCGCTGGTGAAGCGCCTGCCACAGCGTCTCGTAAAAGCGCGGCCGATTGATGAGGCCATCAGCACAGACGGTGGGGTTTGTTTCAGTGAACTCTCTGAAGGGTTGATGTTGCACCGTTTGCCAAACGTCTACTGCATAGGTGAGATGCTCGACTGGGAGACAGTGACCGGCGGCTATTTACTCACTGCCTGCTTTGCCAGTGCGGTGCAGGCATCGGATGCGATTTTGAGTGAAATGGCGGGATGAGCAGCTCACGCTTTGGACGCACAGACTGTCTCGAGCGCGGTGTTATTGTGACTTGGGACACCCAGCGCGGTTTTGGCTTTGCCGAGGTGACTGGGATGGAACAGCAGGTTTTTCTTCACGCCAGTGAATTTCTCGAGCAGCAGTATCTGCCGCAAGTAGGGGCAAGCGTTGAATTCCAAACAGTGCGCACTGAAAAAGGTAAGTTGCGCGCGAAAAAAATTAGCTTTCTCGACAGTGCGCCAACACGAAAGCCCAGACGCGGTGAAGCACTGGCGCTGCTTGTCGTTGGTCTGTTCTTTACATTGCTGTACTTGTTAGCGGCAGCGGGCAAGCTGCCTTTGGCTGTGGTTGCCCTGTATTTACTGGCCAGTTTTATCAGTTTTGTACTCTATGCACTTGATAAAGCCCGTGCACAGCGCGATGCGTGGCGTATCAGCGAGCGTACGCTTCAACTGTGGTCAGTGTTAGGGGGCTGGCCTGGGGCGTTAGTTGCCCAGAGCGTATTGCGTCACAAGACGCGTAAAACGGGGTTTATAGTGGTGTTTGTTTTGGGGAGCTGTTTCAACCTAGCTGCACTGCTGTGGTGTGTAATGGAGCCGCAAAATATATTCGTGCAGCAGTTGAGGCAACTCGATGCCTCTGTGCTGCAGGTATTTTACGGATAGTTAAGTTTTACTTCCCGATACAGAAGCTCGAGAAAATCTTGCCCAGCAGGTCGTCGCTGGAGACCTGTCCTGTGATTTCGCCGAGGGCCTGTTGCGCCTGGCGTAAGTCCTCTGCCAGCAATTCACCGGCATTATTGTGAATCAGCTGGTCACGCCCTATCTTGAGTAGCTCATCTGCTTTGTCTATCGCTTCTAGATGGCGGCGGCGCGCCAGGAAGCCGCCCTCGGCGGTCGCCTGATAGCCCATACACTCTTTGAGATGCTCGCGCAGAGTGTCTACACCGAGCCCAGCTTTGGCGGAGATATTGATCAGTGGCGTTGGATGGCCAGGTTGTGCGCCTATGGTTTCACCGCTGAGATCAGCCTTGTTGCGAATCAGGGTGATTTTGCTGTCATCCTTTAACTTGTCGACGAATTCTGGCCAAATCTGATGTGGGTCATCGGCGGCGGTGCGGGTGCTGTCGACCATGAGTAGAATGCGATCGGCGCTCTCTATTTCACGCCAGGCGCGGTCAATGCCAATGCGCTCTACTTCATCTGGCGCGTCACGCAACCCTGCGGTGTCTATGATGTGCAACGGCATGCCGTCGATGTGAATGTGCTCGCGCAGTACATCGCGCGTGGTGCCTTCGATATCGGTGACAATTGCCGTTTCACGCCCCGCCAGCGCGTTGAGCAGGCTAGATTTACCGGCGTTGGGGCGCCCTGCGATGACTACATTCATCCCCTCTCGGATCAAGCTGCCCTGCTTGGCTTCGCTCTGTACAGCGTGGAGCTGTGTAATGATGATATCCAACTTGTTCAGCACAATACCGTCGGCCAGAAAATCGATTTCCTCTTCCGGGAAGTCAATCGCTGCCTCGACGTAAATGCGCAGCCCTGTGAGTGATTCGACCAGCTGGTGGATCCGCACCGAAAATTCACCCTGGAGCGATCGCAGTGCACACTTTGCAGCTTGCTGCGATGAGCTGTCGATCAAGTCGGCGATAGCTTCGGCCTGTGCTAGGTCGAGTTTATCGTTGAGGAAGGCGCGCTCGGAAAACTCACCCGGATTGGCGAGCCTAGCGCCGAGCCCCTGTACCCGCTGGAGTAAGAAGTCGATGACGATGGGGCCGCCGTGGCCCTGCAGTTCCAGCACATCCTCGCCGGTAAAGGAATTGGGGCCAGGAAAATAGAGTGCAATGCCCTCGTCGAGCACGGTGCCGCTCTCGCTGTAAAAGGGGCCATAGTGTGCGTAGCGCGCCTTGGGGACTTCACCCAGTACTGCCTGGGCGATGTGCTCGGCGAGCGCGCCAGAGACGCGTACGATACCGACGCCGCCGCGCCCAGGAGCGGTGGCTTGTGCTGCGATAGTGTCTTGAGATGTAGTGGGCATAGCGCTTACCGTAGTTTCAACGAGATGTAGTGAGTTATTTTAACTCAATAGTGTAGAGGCAATAAGTGCCGCACTAGAAAAAAGGCTCCCGCGGGAGCCTTTTTTCTAGTGCGGCACTAAGGCGCATTTTCTATCTGTTTGTTGATCACGTACTGCTGAGCGATCGACAAGATGTTGTTCACAACCCAGTACAGTGTTAGACCGGCCGGGAACCACAAGAAGAAGAAGGTGAAGAGCAGTGGTAGCATCTTCATGATCTTCGCCTGCATTGGATCTGGCGGTGCAGGGTTCAGCGACTGCTGGATAAACATACTCGCACCCATCAGAATCGGCAGGATAAAGTACGGGTCTTTAACCGACAAGTCAGTCAGGTAGAGGAAGTCGGCGTGACGCAGTTCAACAGACTCCATCAGTACCCAGTAGAGCGCGATGAAGATAGGCATCTGTGCCACAATAGGGAGACAGCCGCCCAGCGGATTGATTTTCTCTTTCTTGTAGAGCGTCATCATCTCCTGAGACATCTTCTGGCGATCGTCGCCGTAGAGCTCTTTCAGGCGCGTGATCTCAGGGCCAAACTTACGCATCTTGGCCATTGATTTAAAGGCCTTAGCGTTGAGGTGGAACAGCGCTGCTTTAACGACAATTGTGATGCCGATAATCGCTAAGCCCCAGTTACCTACAAAGCTGTAGATCTTCGTTAGCAACCAGTACAGCGGTGAGGCAATCCACCACAGCCAACCGTAGTCGACAGTTAAGTTAAGAGCCGGTGCTGTTGCTTCCATCTGCGCTTGGTCTTTGGGACCTGCGAAGAAGGTAGCGCTTACCTTGCTTACACTGTCTGCCGGTGCATTGATAACAGGAGAAACAAAGCCTGCGATGTTGTTACCGTTAGACTTACGCGTGCTGTACTGGTACTCGGCACCCGGTGCCGGAATCCAGGCACTGACGAAGTAGTGCTGTACCATTGCAACCCAACCATCCTTTGATGATTCGTTGAAATTGGCATCGCTGATGTCGTCGAAGTCGTACTTCTGGTAGTTGTCTTTCTCTGTTGAAAAGACAGCACCTAGGTATGATTGCATACCCATGTCAGTCTGTTCAGAAGGATCTGATGAGCTGTCGCGTTTAATCTGTGCGAACAGCTGTCCCTGCCAGTTGCTGTCAGACTTATTATCGATGATGTACTCAAGACCGACTGCGTACTGCCCTTTAGTGAAAGTAAAGCGCTTGGTGATAGTGACGCCATCTTTGCGGTACGTCAGATCTACCTGCAGTGAATCGCCGTCTAAGGTGTATTCAGTGTTGGTGCTGCTGTAGGTTGGACGACCATCTGCAGCAGCATCGGGACCATTGGCACCGATCAAGCCACTTTGTGCAACATAGGTACGGTTGGCATTCTGCTCTAGCAGTACAAAAGGTAGTTCAGAGCCAAGCTGTGCTTTTTCTCCCGGTAGAGCAACCTGAATAATGTCGCCGCCCTTAGAGTCGATCAGCACATTTAGCACATCTGTTTTAACGCTGATCAGTTGACCTGTTGACGTTACTGCCTCTGATTGGGTACCCGGTAGGTCCGTGCTGCTCACTTTTTCACCGGCGGGAAGGTCAGTGCTAGCGGCAGAACTGCCGTATGCGGAAACACTCGCTGCCTGCTCTGTGGCTACGGGCTCTGAGCCGTAATCGCTATTCCACTGCAGCACCATCATGTAAGTGATGATGGCCAGCGTTGTGCCTAGTATAATTCGCTGAAAATCCATAGGATCTTAAACCCTTAATTATCGTTGAGTGCTTTTTTAGCTTTCTTGGTTAATCTCGACCAACATTTTTTCGCCAGGCGGTGAAGTTCCTCACTGCTGAGGTCTCCGGCTCCTTGACGCGCCATGATGATTAAATCGTAATTGGGCAGGCGCTCTTGGTGCAGGCGAAAAGATTCACGCATAATACGACGAACGTGATTTCGTTTCACTGCTCTGCGAACATTCTTTTTGGAGATGATAAAACCGATTCGGGGATGATCTAGGCCGTTGGCGCGGGAGAGGATTAAAATCCGCTGATCCGGTATCTTGATATCAACCGCATCGAAAACTTTTTGAAAATCCCCGCCGGTCAGAAGACGCAAGTCACGGGGATAATTCTTTTTGGTCATAGCCAGATTGCTTAATTAGTAGAAATTAAGCAGATAGCTTTGCACGACCTTTAGCGCGACGGCTGTTAATGATAGCGCGGCCGCTTTTAGTAGCCATGCGAGCACGGAAGCCGTGAGTACGAGCACGTTTTAAAACGCTAGGTTGGAAAGTTCTTTTCATTTGTCAGTCCTCTGAACGGTGTATTTGTTTAGTGGTCTGAAGCCCACATAGCAAAATTAAGTCGCGAAATTCTATAGATTTTACCCGCTTAATACAAACCCTTTTGTATGTTTTTTGACGATTTACGCGAGGTGCATTGCACTGTAGATAACTCATAAAAAAGCCAAAACGGGCGGGAAAAAAATAGTGGATAATTAGTTATTCACTTTAAAATTCAAATATTTGTATTGTTGATAATCGAGTTGGTATCCTGTTGCTTTGGGGTGGCGTCTGGGTATTTTGCTCTCAGGCAAGGGGTTTTGAGTACGTAAATTTTTTTTATTTAAAAAATCCCCCGATATTTATTGTGTATATGTGGATAACCTAGAAAAAGCGCGATAGAATGTCGCTTTATTTTTCGGTGGCGGCTGCGCGTTTCTGCGTATCATTTTATCTTTATATCTAGCCTAAGCTATTTTACGGAGCGGTTTGTATGTCAGTAGGGTTGTGGGAACGCTGTTTAGACAGTCTGCAAAACGAATTCCCCGCTCAGCAGTACAACACCTGGATTCGCCCGCTCCAAGCAGAAGCCGAAAACAGTGCATTAATCCTCGTCGCTCCCAACCGCTTTGTGCGCGACTGGGTGTGCGATAAGTTTCTCTCACGCATTTCTCAAGTTGTCTGTGACGTTGCACAGGACCCAGGGTTTACTGTGCGCGTTGAAGTGCGCCAATCTCCAGGCCAAGCGCGGCCGATGCCGATTGTGCAGCCGCGCCAGAAACCGGCACCTAAGGTCAGCATCAACCAGAGCTATAACGGCATGCCCAACGGCCCGCTACCTATGCAAGATGCATTGGACGGCCAGTTTGGCGAGGAAGCGCCTCAGCTTGAACTAGACGTTAGCTACAACAGTCCCGAAGGTGAGCGTGTTGTAAATGTCGAGGGCGGCTTGCGTCACCAGTCCAACCTCAATGAAGCGTTTACCTTTGAGTCCTTCGTGCAAGGTAAATCTAACCAGTTGGCACTGGCTGCGGCGCAACAGGTAGGAGACAACCCGGGCGGGTCTTACAACCCACTCTTTATATACGGCGGCGTGGGGCTTGGTAAAACCCACTTGATGCATGCGGTCGGCATGGAAATGCTGAAGGTTAATCCGCGTGCGCGCATCTTGTATTTGCACTCTGAGCGTTTTGTTGCCGACATGGTCAAAGCACTGCAGCTCAATGCGATCAACGACTTTAAACGCTACTACCGCTCAGTAGATGCACTGCTCATTGATGACATTCAATTTTTCGCAGGCAAAGAGCGCTCTCAAGAAGAGTTCTTCCATACCTTTAATGCCCTATTAGAGGGCGGCCAGCAGATGATTTTGACCTCGGATCGATACCCCAAAGAGATTGCAGGTGTTGAGGATAGGTTGAAATCGCGCTTTGGGTGGGGGTTGACCGTTGCCATTGAGCCGCCTGAACTGGAAACCCGTGTTGCGATTGTGATGAAGAAAGCCCAAGAGGCGCAGATTATGCTGCCCGATGACGCCGCGTTCTTCCTGGCACAAAAAATTCGCTCTAATGTTCGCGAGCTCGAAGGGGCGCTTAAGCGCGTTATCGCCAATGCGCACTTTACCGGCAATGCGATTACCACGGCCTTTATTAAAGAGTCGCTCAAGGATTTGTTGGCGCTGCAAGATAAGCAGGTCAGCATTGATAATATTCAGCGCGTGGTCGCTGAATACTACAAAATTAAGATTGCCGATTTGCTCTCTAAGCGTCGCAATCGCTCGGTCGCCAGACCTCGCCAAGTGGCGATGAGCTTAGCTAAAGAGCTGACAAACCACAGTTTACCGGAGATTGGCGACGCCTTTGGCGGTCGCGATCACACGACAGTGCTACACGCTTGTCGTAAAATAAAAGAACTGCGCGAAACCGATGTGGACATTCGCGAAGATTATCAAAATCTACTGCGTCATTTGACAGCGTAACTTCGATTGAAAAGGTAGGGTACCTATGAAATTCGTCATTTCCCGTGAAGCACTGATCAAACCGCTACAACTCGTAGCCGGTGTTGTTGAGCGTCGCCAGACACTGCCGGTTCTGTCTAACATCCTGCTGGTCGCTGAAGGCGATCAACTGTCGATGACGGGTACCGACCTCGAGGTTGAATTGGTCGGCCGTGTCACGTTGGATGAGCCGGCAGAAGCTGGGTCGATCACAGTACCGGCGCGCAAGTTGATGGATA